>NZ_JYDF01000016.1:0-98946 GCF_003263525.1 Rahnella sp. NRRL B-41462
TGAGCTATGGGTGCATTTTAAATGGCGGTGAGGCGGGGATTCGAACCCCGGATGCAGCTTTTGACCGCATACTCCCTTAGCAGGGGAGCGCCTTCAGCCTCTCGGCCACCTCACCATACGCCTCTTGCGAGTGTGCTGACTAACTTTGTTCAAGCTCATCGGCACTGCGTGGCGCACATATTACTTTCTGGCCCTTATAAGTCAAACCCTTTTTTCCTAACAATCACCCGTTTGGACATTTCACGCGCAACCTGAGCAGTTTGAACACAATAACAGGCCGCGAACGCGTAAAAAACGCCTTCATTTTTAGAAAAAGACAATTCAGGAGATAAGACACAGGAAGAAATTAAAAACTAAAACGCAGGAAAACGAGGGAAGAATAAGGGATAACACACACAAAAGAGGTTCAGCGCCTCGCCATTAGCGAGACGCCTCGTAAATCAGTAACTCGTCTGCTGTGACTTTTCAGCCTGAATACGCTGATAAATCTCTTCACGGTGAACAGAGACCTCTTTCGGCGCATTCACACCAATGCGCACCTGATTACCTTTAACACCTAATACGGTAACAGTAACCTCATCGCCAATCATGAGGGTTTCACCAACTCGGCGAGTTAGAATAAGCATTCTTTGCTCCTTGAATAATTAAAAGAGTCGGGTCTCTCAGTTTCCCGGCCATTATCGATCATAAGCGGGTAAAACGTAAGCCATGACCCCTACATAAAATGTAAGCAGCCTGCAACTTCAGCCATGAGTACTTTAAGTTTAGCCGATATCGTCATTGTCGCGACTTTAATCGCGAAGCTTACATTGCCATTAAGACTGAAAACGCCATACAGCACAATACATTATGACGTTTTCATGGTTAGCTATTTATTTCTTATTACAGCTTAGCTTCAACCCAGGCTTCAACAGTCGCCAGCGCGGCAGGCAATGCCTGTACATCGCTGCCGCCAGCCTGCGCCATATCAGGACGACCACCACCTTTGCCACCGACCTGCTGTGCCACAGAAGCAATCAGCTCACCGGCTTTAACACGATCGGTCAGATCCTTTGTGACACCTGCAATCAGGCTGACTTTGTCATCGGCAATGGTTGCCAGGACAATAATCACTGATCCTAACTGATTTTTCAGGTCATCAACCATCGTACGCAGCATTTTAGGCTCTACGTTATCCAATTGACGAACCAACAGTTTAACGCCTTTCACTTCTTTCGCCTGGCTGGACAGTGATGCACTTTCCTGCGCGGCTTGCTGACCTTTCACCTGCTGAAGTTCTTTTTCCAGCGTACGTGAACGCTCAATCAGAGAACGAATTTTATCGGTGATGCTGTTCACATCCCCTTTAACCAGATGCGCGACATCCTGCAGCAAATCACTTTGCTGATGCAGGGCATTAATCGCGTTTTCACCGGTGATCCCTTCAATACGACGAACACCTGCTGCAGTACCGGATTCACTCTGAATACGGAACAGGCCGATATCACCGGTACGACTGGCGTGCGTACCGCCACACAATTCGGTAGAGAAATCGCCCATGCTCAGCACACGAACGCTGTCTTCGTATTTCTCACCAAACAGCGCCATTGCACCTTTTTCTTTCGCTTCGTCCAGATCCATGATGGTGGTCTGAATCGGCAAGTTGCGACGAATCTGGGCATTCACCAGATCTTCTACCTGGCGAATTTCCTCTGGTTTCATTGCTTCAAAATGCGAGAAGTCAAAACGCAGATAGTTATCGTTAACCAGAGAACCTTTCTGAGCAACGTGCTTGCCCAGCACCTGACGCAGCGCGGCATGCAGCAAGTGCGTTGCCGAGTGGTTCAGACGGATGCGGTCACGGCGGGCGACATCAACTTCTGCTTCGACGCTGTCGCCGATACTCAGTTTACCTGCGCTCAGTGCGCCCTGATGACCGATCGCTTTTCCATATTTCTGGGTATCAGAAACAGAGAATACGCCAGTAGTCGTTTTCAGAATGCCTTTATCGCCAACCTGTCCACCAGATTCACCGTAGAACGGCGTGTCATCCAGAACCACGATAGCATTAACGCCAGCCTGAATATCATTCACTGGCTGCCCATCGACAAACAGCGCCACGACTTTGGAATGGCGCTGCAAATGTTCGTAGCCTGAGAACTGAGTCACGCCGTCAACACGCACCATGCTGTTGTAGTCTGCGCTGAAACCGCTGGACTCACGTGCGCGGCGGCGTTGAACATCCATCGCTTTTTCAAAACCGGCTTCATCCACTTTCAGATTACGTTCACGGCAAACGTCAGCAGTCAGATCCAGCGGGAAACCAAAGGTGTCGTACAGACGGAAAGCAATTTCGCCGTCCAGAGTGTCGCCTTTCAGTGCAGCCAATTCTTCGTCCAGCAACGCCAGTCCGCGCTCCAGAGTACGGGCAAACTGTTCTTCTTCGGTTTTCAGCAGTTGCTCAACCATCGCCTGCTGTTCTTTCAGTTCTGTCGCAGCTGGCCCCATCACTTCAATCAGCGGAGCAACCAGTTTGTAGAAGAACGTGTCTTGCGCCCCCAGCATGTTGCCGTGACGGATCGCACGACGAATGATACGACGCAGCACGTAGCCACGGTTTTCATTCGACGGGATAACGCCATCCGCAATCAGGAATGCGCATGAACGGATATGGTCAGCAATAACGCGCAGGGATTTGTTGCTCAAATCGGTCGCGCCAGTGACTTCTGCCACCGCAGCGATCAGTTTCTGGAACAAGTCGATGTCGTAGTTTGAGTTCACATGTTGCATAACCGCAGTGATACGCTCAAGCCCCATCCCGGTATCTACGGATGGTTTTGGCAGTGGCAGCATGGTGCCGTCAGCCTGACGGTTGAACTGCATGAACACCAGGTTCCAGATCTCGATATAACGGTCGCCATCTTCTTCAGCAGAACCCGGAGGACCGCCCCAGATGTGATCGCCATGATCATAGAAAATCTCGGTACAAGGGCCGCAAGGGCCGGTATCGCCCATCTGCCAGAAGTTATCAGAAGCAAATGCGCCGCCTTTATTATCGCCAATGCGGATAATACGTTCTTTTGGAACGCCGACTTCTTTTTCCCAGATTTCGAAGGCTTCGTCATCAGTCTCATAGACGGTGACCCACAACTTCTCTTTCGGCAGATTAAACCAGTTTTCGCCGGTCAGTAGTTCCCAGGCGTAGTTGATGGCATCGTGTTTGAAGTAATCACCGAAGCTGAAGTTGCCCAGCATTTCGAAGAAGGTGTGGTGACGTGCGGTATAACCGACGTTTTCGAGGTCGTTGTGCTTACCGCCTGCGCGGACGCAACGCTGAGATGTGGTGGCGCGGTTGTAATCACGCTTATCCAGACCGAGGAAAACATCTTTAAATTGGTTCATCCCGGCATTGGTAAACAACAGTGTCGGATCGTTTGTCGGGACAAGCGAACTGCTTGAAACAATGTTGTGTCCCTTACTATGGAAGAAATCGAGAAACGCTTGACGGATCTCAGCGGTGCTCTTGCTCATAAATGTCCCGGAATCATGCTGGAAGAACGGCTCTTGAGCCGGATAACGCTGCATATGGCAGCAATCTGTTCAGCTCACGAACGAAAAAGTGCGGATAAGATAAAATTTCTGCGCGGGGAAGTAAAATACCGTATGCGGTCAATCGTCAAAATCGCGATAAATAGACTGTATTTCTTCCTGAAAGAAGCCCCGGTAGAGCAAATAACGCAGAACTTTTGATTTTTCTTTCCAGTCAGTCGGTAAATTTTCACCAAATTTCCTGACGGCCAAATCCCGCGCCAGAACGCACCAGTCTACCTCAGTGTTTTCCAGCGCCACTGTAATGATTTCTTTATCGACGCCTTTTTGCAGTAATTCCGAACGGATGCGCTGCGCACCGTAACCTTTGTTACTGCGACCGGAAATATAACGGCTGGCAAATTTGGCATCATCGAGCCAGTGATGCTGATAGCAGTAGTCAATCACCGCCTGCACATGTTCTTCCGCAATTTCTTCTGGCACTGGCCGCGGCTGAGGTTTAGCTCTCACCACCTCTTCTTCAGCAAACGCATTTTGCTCCGCTTTTTTACGTGATGACCAGCTGTTTTTCTTATTCTGAGGTTTAACAAAAGGCATTGGTGGAATAAGCAACTTGCGGCGCAACTCTGTTTCGCCGTGATCACGCTGAGAAAGCAGGCGCATAGCGCGGTTAATCAGCGTGTTGATTTTCGCTGCATCACCGTCTTTTTTCTGCGGCTCAAACAGCGTGGACTCACTGTTTTGCGCAACGTCTTCCAGCAATTTTTTCAGGTCGACGATTTTTTCATTAAGTATTTTTTCATCGGGCATAAGATTTCCCCCTGATATGCAAAATGCCAGTCTGGAAACCAGACTGGCATTTTAACGACTGTTGAAAGTAGCGGACAAAGTCCCCTGCCCTTCAAATGTCTTTGTCAGACAACCGCGAAATTAAAACTCTTCGCTGGTTTCCATGTTGTCGTCAGCGTCTTCAGCAGTAGTCGCAACGCTCAATTCACCGGTGCCGCTCAGCAGCATATCACGCAGTTTTTTGTCCAGTTCAGCAGCAACTTTCGGGTTTTCTTTGAGGTAGTTACAAGAGTTCGCTTTACCCTGACCAATCTTCTCGCCGTTGTAACTGTACCATGCACCCGCTTTCTCGATCAGTTTGTGCTTAACGCCCAGGTCGATCAGTTCGCCGTTGATGTTGATACCTTCGCCGTACAGGATCTGGAATTCAGCTTGTTTAAAGGGTGCGGCGATTTTGTTCTTCACGACTTTCACACGTGTTTCACTACCGACAACCACATCACCTTCTTTGATAGCGCCGATACGACGGATATCCAGACGTACAGAGGCATAGAATTTCAGGGCGTTACCGCCGGTGGTGGTTTCCGGGTTACCGAACATCACACCGATTTTCATACGGATCTGGTTGATGAAGATCAGCAGGGTATTGGCGTTTTTCAGGTTACCCGCAAGCTTACGCATCGCCTGGCTCATCATACGAGCTGCGAGGCCCATGTGAGAGTCACCAATTTCGCCTTCGATTTCAGCTTTTGGCGTCAGTGCGGCAACGGAGTCAACGATGATAACGTCAACGGCGCCTGAACGGGTCAGCGCATCACAGATTTCCAGAGCCTGTTCACCGGTATCTGGCTGAGAACACAGCAGGTTATCGATATCGACGCCCAGTTTTTTAGCGTAGATAGGGTCCAGCGCGTGTTCTGCATCGATGAACGCACAGGTTTTGCCTTCACGCTGTGCAGCAGCGATAACCTGCAGAGTCAGCGTGGTTTTACCGGAGGATTCCGGACCATAAATTTCAACGATACGGCCCATTGGCAAGCCGCCAGCACCTAACGCGATATCCAAAGACAAAGAGCCGGTAGAGATCGTTTCGACGTCCATGGAGCGATCTTCACCCAGACGCATGATGGAGCCTTTACCGAATTGCTTTTCAATCTGGCCCAGTGCTGCAGCTAACGCTTTTTGCTTGTTCTCATCAATAGCCATTTTTACTCCTCGTCTGATACAGGGGAACATCCCGCCTGCATCACTGAATATAATTTATGTACAGGTAATTGGCAGTAATTATACTGTATGCTCATACAGTATCAAGCCTAATTTTTAATAAACTCACGCAATGCAGTTTGTAACGAAAAAACAGCAGCTTGCAAACGCACTGCTTCGCGATCGCCGGAAAACTGCTGTTTCGCGGTCAGAACCCGTCCGTCTTTTCCGGCAAATCCAAACCAGACAGTGCCCACAGGTTTTTCTGCAGAACCCCCGTCAGGGCCGGCGATACCGCTGACCGAAACCGCCACATCAGCACCCGCAGCATGTAACACGCCCAGTGCCATTTCATGCACCACCTGCTCACTCACTGCGCCATATTGCTCAAGCGTGCTTTCAGAAACGCCCAGCAATTCATGCTTGGCCGCGTTGCTGTAAGTGACAAATCCGCGGTCAAACCAGGCGGAGCTTCCGGCAATATCGGTAATCGCTTTGGCAATCAGGCCACCGGTACAGGATTCCGCACAGGTTACCCACCATCCCTTCGCTTTCAGCGCCGCCCCGATTTCCACACTCAGTTCATGTAAACGTTTTTCGCTCATACTCTCTCCTGGCGGGTCATCTGAAACTGACCCGATGTTAGCATTTCTCTTCCGGTCTGTGAGTCCCGTCGAAGCGTTTTGCGCGATGTATTCAGAATTGGAATAAAAAGAAAAAGAAGGGCCACAATCTGCGGCCCTCATGAAAGATTAACTCACCGGCGTTAGCGCGCGGCTTTCACCGCTTCACCCAGTTGCCATACCGCCATCGCATAATGCACGCTGTGGTTGTAGCGGGTGATGGTGTAGAAATTCGGCAATCCGTACCAGTACTGGTAATTAGTGCCCATATCAAGGCGCAGCAAGCTGGCTTCCTGATAATTGCCCAGTGAACCCAGCGGGCTAAGCCCCGCTGCTTTGAGCGTATACAGCGGATACTTGGTTTTGAAGCCATTCTCCAGCAGAGGCGCCTGGCCTGCTGCCGGCACCGCAATCGGTGCGCCTTTCGTCCAGCCGTGTGCCTTGAAATAATTGGCAACACTGCCGATGGCATCAATCGGATCCCACAGGTTGGCATGACCATCACCGTTAAAGTCTACAGCGTAGTCCTTATAAGAGGATGGCATAAACTGGCCGTAGCCCATCGCACCCGCAAAGGAACCACGTAAACTCAGCGGATCATCGCCTTCACGGCGGGACATCAGCAGGAAGGTTTCCAGCTCGCCGGAGAAATATTCTGCCCGGCGCGGATAAGCAAAGGATAAGGTCGCCAGCGCATCGATTATGCGGGTTTTACCCATTACGCGTCCCCAGCGGGTTTCCACACCGATAATCCCGACAATGATTTCCGGCGGCACGCCGTAAACCTGCTCCGCACGCTGTAACGCATCCTGATACTGATTCCAGAACACTACGCCGTTTTGCACGTTATCCGGCGTAATGAATTTGCTGCGATAGCGGTTCCATGCGCCATTCGGCACGGTAGATGGCGGGCCAGATGGCGCCTGCTGATCCATCAGTCGTAATACAAATCCCAGACGTTTGGTTTGCGACAGGACATCATGCAATTGCTGACGGTCAAATCCGTGCTCGCGCACCATTTTGTCAACAAACTGGTTCATGGCCGGATCATAGGCGAAATCACCGGTCTGGACGGCACCGGTGTGCTCAGCCTGCAGCAGAAAACCACCAGCGGGAACCGTATTCGCGCTGGCATTTCTTCCATCGGAAAAAGGATTTCGCGGGCCTTCAGGTTGAGGTGCGGGCTTATTACTGCTACATGCAGAAAGTGTAAGAACCAGGGGAAGAATGACTGCCAGGTGGCGCATCGGATATCCGTAACCATGCAATAAAAGAGGTGCGGATATGGTAGAGCATTATTAAAGCCGAAAAAACTGAAAATCATCGTCTTTACAAGGTACAAAAATTCTAAGTGACGGGCCCGCTGTAACGGACCCGCACGTGTTAAAAATACTGCGTAATTATTTCACCGACGGCGTCTTGGAACGCCACTGGCTGCCTGATTTAAGCGTACTGCTTTCATCAAATTTCACCGGATTATCACGATAAGCTTTCAGCTTGTTGCGCATCCAGCTGCTGGCATCACCCACGCCGCTGATCACCCCGGTCGTCGCTCCGCCGCCCAGGTGGACATGGAAAATACCGCGTGACGGGAAATCCAGATACTTAGGTGTGGAAAGATCCCATGAATGCCGGGAGAACAGTTCCCGGGTGTCGTGGCCCATCATTGAGGCATAAGCGGCATCGAATTTCAGCGGCAGGAGGCGTTCATGGATGGCATCCACCGAGGCACCAATTTCGGAATGCCCCATCAGGTAGCTGCCGCCGCTGCCCCAGTTCTGGGTGTTGAAATCAGCATTAACCTCATCTGCGGAAGTTGGCAGATGGCTGGCCGGGATCTGCCATGGCAGAACCGGTTGACGCAGGTGGCGACTTAAGGATGCGCAGAAATCGAACGTACGCTCCCATTCGTATGGCGAATAACAATAACCATTGGCATATGAACGGATAGTGAAATCATCGGCTTCGTAACGGTCAGCGGCCATAAAATCAGCGCCTTTCGCCACATCAGGAGAACCGTCAGCACGGATATATTCGATGTCATCAAACACGCCGACCAGCAATGCATATTGCGCCGTCAGTCTGCCCGCAGTGAACGGATCAACCGTCATTTTTTTATGTTGCCCGTCAGCGGCATCAAAAACATCATCGTAGACGAAATCTTTATAAATCCACTGCGAACCTGCCACTCCCCACAGGTTGACCTGCCAGCCGAGTACGACGTCTGGCGCAACCACGCGCGTCAGCCAGTTTACCGCCCGGATATAGCCTTTCAGGGTATTGGTGATGCCTGCCGGAACCTGCACATTCACATTGTGGTGGGCAAGTGCTTCGCTCAGAGGCTGACGAACCGGAATTTCATACGTTGGCAGGAAACCGTATTTCTGGCATTCGCCGAGATAATCCGGATTCACAATATACCCGGCTGGTACCGGATGTTCCGCATCCTGCTGGGATTGCGCCATTTGCAACGACTGAATAAAGTTGGCGAAGCTGAATTTATGGCGTACCGGATCGGCAATAATATTCGGCACGTCACCCAATGATAAGTTACAGGTGTAAGACACCATCAGCGGCAACACGGGTTCATTCAGTTTGGCGGAGACGTCCCGTGCCATTTTAATAATTTGCAGCGTCGGTTCTTTAGACGGTGACAGATAATCGCCCGCATCGCCCATGCCGTCATCACCGGAATATTTGAAAATTGAAGAGACACGCGCCGCGGCAAAATCATCCACGTTAGTCGGCACCATATTGGCGCAGGCACCAAAGGTGAGGAACTCAGGGAAACCTTTCACGTGCAGATTCGCCCCTTTCACAATCGTCACATTCAGCTGTGCCGGTGCATTCGCGCTGACCAGTAACGGCTGAGGGCTGACATCCACGTAATGTACGATGCCGTTGTGAATAAAGGTTCCCGAGACCACGGTATAAGAACCCGGCACAACCAGAACTGGCTGCTCAATGCTGCCATTTTGCGCGGCAATCGCATCGAAGCGGTACTGACGAGGTGTGGCGGAATTGTCTGTCAGTCGCAGGGAAATGGATTTACTGACCGCGCTTTCCGCTTTCACACTGACCGTCAGCTTCGCAGCATTTGGCTGTGAATCACCACGCTGGCTGACCTGCGCCTGAGTGAAGTTAATACTGTGATACTGGCCGTCGAACTGACCGTCGTAATCATCAAACAGATAATGAATATTGTTCAGACGTAAATCGGCAATACGGATTTCAAAGCGGCCGGTAGCAGGTAAATGTTCCAGACGATATTGCTGGCCGGAGCGTACTGGCAGGCTCAGTTTATCTGTGCCGTTCTCGCTGCAAATCAGCGTCAGCTCTTCATCGCGCAAACCGGCAATGCCTGAGAAATTCAGTGCCACATCAATAGTTGTACTGCGATCCACAGCGCCGAAAGTGACGGCCAGCGAGGTGGTACGGCCTTTATCAATGGTGATTTCTGTCTGTCCGAGATTGACAGGCACGCGGACAGTACCGTCTTCCGTGCTTAATTCTGCTGCAAAGACACTGTAATTCCCCGCATTGACGGAAAATTTAGAGACGTGACCAAACTCTGGCAAAACGCGCAATGTTTTATCGCCGCGCACCAGACGCAGTTCGAGTGCGGCATTTGTCAGCCCGGCAGGCAACGGCGGACAACTGACCGACAATTCACCGGTAACACCCGGTTCTTCATCAGCGGCCAGCGCAAAGGTTTCGCGGAAATCAGACCAGGCAGGCGAATCCGCAGAGGAGACGTTCAGCCCCATATGAATTTTCTGAATGGCATCGCCTACAGGCTGTCCATCGGTCGGCTCAATCGTCACTTTGACATCAAAAATCCCGCCGCCAACTTCCGTGGATTCCACTTTCGTGCCGAGCGGTTTCCACGGATTGGTTTCGACATTAATATCACCGGCAGTTATTTTTCCGGGTGCTGAAAATACGATCACTAACTTTTCTTTAATATCAACCGCGCCGCCAGACGTTGATTTAATCTCATTCAAATCGAGAGTGGGATACCAGGCATCGTTGATCATGTTTAATTTAAATTGCAATTGCATAATACTTCTCCGCAAAGATGGATAAATAGCGTGGAAAATCCCGTATTAATAAGGTCATCCGGGAACAGCCATCACCCTAGCAGAGGAGTAAAACATTCATATCCACACTTAATTCATTTTATATACTTATTATTAATAATATTACGAACAACTAACCCATTAATATAACGGCACGTTTTTTATTATTATCACCCCCTTATTATTATTCTCAAAAAAATAAAAACTCTATTATTACGCCCGTTGCAACATGTTCAAATCCCCTGACCTTTACGCTCTGCAAACGAAGGGGGTGTTACATGTCTGGTTTGCGCGATGCTTTCCATTTTTAGTTGTGACAGCTTCTTGCCCGCTGGGCTAAGATACGCAACAGAAAAAATCCTTAAACCCATCGCGTCGAAAAATGGATTAAAAAGATTAAGTCTATGACAAATAATGTAAACCTGGATGCCCACACCCCGATGATGCAGCAGTATCTGCGTCTGAAAGCTGAGAACCCGGAAGTTCTGCTGTTCTATCGCATGGGTGACTTTTACGAACTGTTTTATGACGATGCGAAACGCGCATCTCAGCTGATGGATATCTCCCTGACCAAACGCGGCGCTTCTGCCGGTGAGCCGATCCCGATGGCGGGCGTGCCTTATCATGCGGTAGAAGGTTATCTGGCGAAACTGGTCCAGCTAGGGGAATCCGTCGCGATTGCTGAACAAATTGGCGACCCGGCCCTAAGTAAAGGGCCGGTTGAACGCAAAGTCGTACGCATCGTCACGCCGGGCACCGTCAGTGACGAAGCGTTGCTCAGCGAGCGTCATGATAACCTGCTGGCGGCTATCTGGCAGGACGGGCGCGGGTTTGGTTATGCCACGCTGGATATCAGTTCCGGCCGTTTCCGCGTCGCACAGCCTGACGATCTGGAAACCATGGCAGCCGAATTACAGCGCACCAATCCGGCGGAATTACTCTACCCGGAAAGCTTTGAAGCCATGTCGCTGATTTCCTCCCGCCGTGGCCTGCGCCGCCGTCCGATGTGGGAATTCGAGCTGGAAACCGCGAAACAGCAGCTCAATCTGCAATTCGGTACCCGCGATCTGAGCGGCTTCGGCGTTGAGCAGGCGGCTCAGGCGCTGCGTGCTGCCGGTTGTCTGCTGCAATACGTAAAAGATACCCAGCGCACTGCGCTGCCGCATATCCGTGGCGTCACCATGGAGCGCCAGCAGGATGGGATTATTATGGATGCGGCCACGCGCCGTAATCTTGAGCTGACGCAAAATCTGGCGGGTGGTGTAGAGAACACGCTGGCGGCAGTGCTGGATCAGGCCGTAACGCCGATGGGCAGCCGCATGCTCAAGCGCTGGATCCACATGCCGAGCCGCGATATCAAACTGCTGACGCATCGTCAGCAGGCGATTGGTGCGTTACAGGATATCACCGCCGATTTACAGCCGGTGCTGCGTCAGGTCGGCGACCTCGAGCGTATTCTGGCACGTCTGGCACTGCGCAGCGCACGTCCGCGTGATCTGGCCCGTATGCGTCATGCGATGCAGCAACTGCCGGAAATCCGCGAGATCTTGCAGGGAACCGAAGCAGCTCATGTGAAAACGCTGGTGGAGCAAACCGGTGACTTTACCGAACTGGTGGAATTGCTCGAACGCGCTGTGATCGAAAGCCCGCCGGTTCTGGTGCGTGACGGTGGCGTAATCGCACCGGGTTACAACGCTGAGCTGGATGAATGGCGTGCGCTGGCAGACGGCGCGACGGATTATCTCGATCGTCTGGAGATCCGCGAACGTGAAAAGTTGGGGCTGGATACGCTGAAAGTCGGTTTCAACGGCGTTCACGGTTATTACATTCAGGTCAGCCGTGGGCAAAGCCATCTGGTGCCGATTCATTACGTCCGTCGCCAGACGCTGAAAAATGCCGAGCGCTACATCATTCCTGAGCTGAAAGAGTACGAAGACAAGGTGCTGACCTCCAAAGGTAAAGCCTTGTCTCTGGAAAAGGCGCTGTACGAAGAGTTGTTCGATTTGCTGATGCCGCACCTGTCTGCATTACAGCAAAGCGCCAGCGCGCTGGCCGAGCTGGATGTGCTGAGCAATCTGGCGGAACGTGCTTACACACTGAATTACGCCTGTCCGACCATGAGTGAAAAACCGGGTATTAATATTACCGGCGGTCGCCATCCGGTGGTTGAGCAGGTGCTGAGCGAACCCTTTATCTCCAACCCTCTGAACATGTCTCCGGCGCGACGGATGCTTATTATCACCGGTCCGAACATGGGCGGTAAAAGTACCTATATGCGCCAGGCAGCACTGATTGTTCTGATGGCGCATATCGGCAGCTATGTTCCCGCTGAGACTGCGTCATCGGGCCGGTGGATCGCATCTTCACCCGCGTCGGTGCAGCGGACGATCTGGCTTCCGGGCGTTCGACCTTTATGGTGGAAATGACAGAGACGGCGAATATCCTGCACAACGCGACGGAAAACAGCCTGGTGCTGATGGATGAAATCGGGCGCGGGACATCAACGTACGATGGTTTGTCGCTGGCATGGGCATGTGCGGAAAACCTCGCCAGCCGTATTAAAGCCATGACGTTGTTCGCCACCCATTATTTCGAGCTGACCACCCTGCCGGAAAAAATGGAAGGCACCGTCAACGTGCATCTGGATGCTATCGAACACGGTGACACTATCGCGTTTATGCACAGCGTACAGGATGGCGCCGCCAGCAAGAGTTATGGTCTGGCCGTTGCCGCACTGGCTGGTGTGCCACGTGATGTGATTAAGCGCGCCCGTCAGAAACTGAAAGAGCTGGAAACGTTGTCGAACAACGCTGCCGCCAGCAAAGTTGACGGTCCGCAACTGGCTTTACTGACCGAAGAAGTATCTCCGGCAGTTGAGGCACTGGAGTCACTGGATGCAGATTCGTTATCGCCACGTCAGGCGCTGGAATGGATCTATCGTCTGAAAGATATGGTGTAAACGTCCGCTGAACTGAACCGGATGCATAAAAAAACGGTGGGGATTAACCCACCGTTTTTATTGGATGCTGCATATTGTGGCAATTGCCTGTGAGTTATTTACTCACGGAAAAGTGCTTCGATACTCAGTCCTTGCCCCTGCAGGATTTCACGCAGGCGACGCAAACCTTCTACCTGAATCTGACGAACACGTTCACGTGTCAGACCGATTTCGCGGCCCACATCTTCCAGCGTTGCCGCTTCATAGCCTAACAGGCCAAAACGACGCGCCAGCACTTCACGCTGTTTTGCATTCAACTCGAATAACCACTTCACGATACTCTGTTTCATATCGTCGTCTTGTGTGGTGTCTTCCGGGCCGTTGTCTTTTTCATCCGCCAGAATATCTAACAACGCTTTCTCTGAGTCACCACCCAATGGGGTGTCTACAGAAGTGATGCGTTCATTCAGGCGCAACATACGGCTGACGTCATGTACCGGTTTGTCGAGTTGCTCAGCAATCTCTTCAGCGCTCGGTTCATGGTCCAGTTTATGTGCAAGTTCACGTGCGGTACGCAGGTAAACGTTCAGTTCTTTAACGATATGAATCGGCAGACGAATAGTACGGGTTTGATTCATAATCGCCCGTTCGATTGTCTGACGGATCCACCATGTTGCATAGGTAGAGAAACGGAAGCCGCGCTCAGGGTCGAATTTTTCAACCGCACGGATCAGACCCAGGTTACCTTCCTCGATCAAATCCAGCAGTGCCAGACCGCGGTTACTGTAGCGGCGGGCAATTTTAACCACCAAACGCAGATTACTTTCAATCATACGGCGGCGGGAAGGAACATCTCCCCGCAGCGCGCGTCGTGCGAAATAAACTTCCTCTTCTGCGGTAAGCAGAGGGGAATAACCGATTTCACCGAGGTACAGTTGAGTGGCATCCAGCACTCGTTGGCTTACAGTCTGCGACAACAATTCTTCTTCAGCATCGTTGTCGGCAGTCTCTTCGACTATTGCTTTCTCGTCAAAGGCTTCAGCGCTGTTCTCATCGAAATCTACATCATCATGTAACTCGTTAACTTTCAGCGTATTCTGACTCATAAGCTGCTCCTACCCGTGGTCCCGAGGGCAGAATCGATGCTCTGCCCCGATTTATCGCTGCGGAAGATAACGCAGCGGGTTTACGGATTTCCCCTTGTAACGAATTTCAAAATGCAATCTTACTGAACTGGTTCCGGTGCTACCCATAGTCGCTATTTTTTGACCCGCCTGCACTTCTTGTTGTTCCCGGACCAGCATTGTATCGTTATGTGCATAGGCGCTCAGGTAATCATCATTGTGTTTGATGATGATCAGATTACCGTAACCGCGAAGAGCATTACCGGCGTAGACCACACGCCCCGAGGCGGTTGCTACGACAGACTGTCCACGCGAACCAGCAATATCGATCCCCTTATTTCCCCCTTCAGAAGCTGAGAAATTATCGATAATTTTCCCGTCAGTCGGCCATTTCCAGGAGGAAACCGGACCGCCATTATTTGTAGATGTGGCGACGGGAGTGCTGGCTACAGCAACAGGTGTTGTGGTGGTAGTAACTGCACCTGATGAAGGCAACATCTTGCCTACATTCTGTTTACCAGAAGAATCAGAATACGTGGTAGTTGGTTGAGATGCAACCACAGAACCTGTGAGCATGCCCCCGGTTGGAACTTTCGGAACACCGCCATTTGTGGCATCTGTGACCGCTATCGCACCCCCGGTACTTGCTGCGGAAGAGACGTTATTTATCTGGATTGTCTGGCCAACTTCGAGGCTGTATGGCTCTGGGATATTATTGCGCGCGGCCAGGTCGCGGAAGTCATTGCCCGTGATCCATGCAATATAAAACAGAGTGTCGCCACGCTTCACCTGATAGGTGCTGCCACTGTAACTTCCCTTAGGGATTGAGTTATAGCTGCGGTTGTACACAATGTGTCCGCCAGGGCCGACAGCAGGCGCCATTTGCGGAGTGGAATTCAGAGTATTCTGACTACTATTGCCACTGCCACCGCCGCCATTAACGCTGCTGATGGGTGCAGATGTCGTTGAATTGTTCGTACATCCCGCCATCCAGGCACTGATAAAAGTACACATTACAATGCGGCTTAGTGTTTTTATTGGGCTTCCCGTGCTCATATTTCCCCCGTTACGGCAATCTCAGAATATCTCTTTAACCTCGCACACCGCGCCAGCTGGCGCTTTTCGTGTCATCAGACACGGTGCGGGCAGGCAACATGCTCATTCAGGCCTTTGCCCAAATGCCGCTGTGCCATAAAAAACTGTAGTGGATGCTATCAACATCGCCAGTACAGCACCATATAACAGTTGTATTTAAATTTTAAGAGGTTAGTCCTGCTGGGATCGGCTTATCACCGGTTTCAGGCGAGCTCGCCTTTCACCAGCGGGACAAAACGAACGGCTTCGATAGTCTCTGCAACAAACTCATCACCACGTCGTGTGACCCGTTGCAATGTTTGATTTTCTTCGCCCACGGGCAGAATTAATACGCCGCCATCATCGAGTTGTTGCAGTAGATCTTGAGGTATTTCAGGAGGTGCAGCAGTGACAATAATGGCATCGAACGGGCCACGCGAAGGCCAGCCCTGCCAGCCGTCACCATGACGGGTGGAGACATTATGCAAATCGAGTTGCTTGAGGCGTCTTTTGGCCTGCCACTGCAACCCTTTGATGCGCTCAACCGAGAAAACATGTTCAACCAGGTGTGCCAGAATCGCAGTCTGATAGCCTGACCCGGTGCCAATTTCCAGCACGCGTGAAGAGGGTTCAAGGCGCAGCAGCTCGGTCATTCTCGCCACGGTATAAGGCTGAGAAATGGTCTGACCGGAGCCAATAGGCAACGCAGTGTTTTCGTAAGCTTTATGCTGAAATGCCTCATCCACGAAACGCTCACGCGGCACAGATTCTATGGCATGCAACAGTTTTTCATCATGAATGCCCTGCTGGCGAAGTTGTTCCAGCAGGTTGTACATCGGTTTATTCACCATTCGCGCTCACCCCGGCCTTTTCCAACCATGAGACCACGACATCCTGAGCCGCATAGGCGGTTAAATCCACCTGAAGTGGCGTCACTGAAACATAACCTTGCGCGACAGCAGCAAAATCAGTATCAGGTGCGACATCAAATTTATCCCCCGGCGGGCCAATCCAGTACAAGTCCTGACCACGCGGGTCCTGCTGACAAAATACCTGCTCGGCCGGATGACGGCTACCGCAACGCGTCACCTTGATCCCCTTGATCTGCGAAAGTGGCAAATCCGGGACGTTAATATTCAGAATTTTGCCAGTACGCAAAGGCTCACGCGCCAGAGCCCTGAGGATCCGACAGGTGATGATCGCCGCCGTGTCATAATGCTGATGGCCGTCCAGTGAGACCGCCAGCGCGGGAAAGCCCAGATGGCGGCCTTCCATCGCGGCGGCGACCGTACCGGAATAGATGACGTCGTCACCCAGATTCGGCCCCGCATTGATGCCAGAGACCACTATATCTGGCTTAGGGCGCATCAGCGTATTCACGCCAAGATACACACAATCGGTCGGCGTACCGTTAATTACGGCGGTATCCCCGTTAGGGTAAGACTGAATACGCAACGGGCCGTCCAGCGTCAACGCATTAGATGCGCCGCTACGGTTACGATCAGGGGCCACCAGCGTCACGTCAGCAAATTCACGCAGTGCTGACGCCAGCGCCTGTATACCCGGAGCCAGTACGCCGTCGTCGTTACTCAGTAATATCCGCATCACTTTCATCCAGATTCATCAGTTCACGCACCACGCTGGTGGCATAACTGCCGGCCGGTAACCAGAATTTGAGTTCCAGAGTAACATCATCCCAGCGCTGCCATTGCATCTGCAAAGGTTGCAGCATGATGGCACGACGTGCCGGTTCGACCCTCTCACGTTTAAGCAGCGACAGTAAATCCTCCTGACCATTCAGACAGGCCAGCTCATAGGCTTCAGCGTCTTCGAGTGTGCCCAGCGGGCCATCTCCCGGCAACGGTGCGGTTACCAGCAATTCACCGTTTTCAACGCGCGGTAGCAGCGATTCAAACTCGTCGGCTTTCGCCACAAACCAACTGCCACGGCCACTCAGTTGCAGGGCATCACCCAGCATCGGCAGACGCACGGTCCCCGCGGCAAGACGCTGGCTGGCGACGATATTGAACATCGCACTACGGCTGGCGGAAAGATAAAAACTGCGCTTCGCGCGTTCTTTCGGACGGGCTTCATTGGTTGCCCAGCGTTTCGCCTGCACCAGATTATTGCCGCCACGGCCAAAACGCTGGGTGCCGAAATAGTTCGGTACGCCCTGTTGAGTGATTTTTTCCAGACGCGCCTCGACATCAGCCATATCGCTTACCTGACGCAGCACCAGCGTAAACGCGTTGCCTTTCAGCGTACCGATACGCATCTTTTTGCGATGGCGTGAGGCGCGGACAACTTCGCAGCCTTCGAGATCAAACTGGCTTAAATCGGGATCAGTCTTGCCCGGCAGATGCAGGCAAAACCATTGTTCGGTAACGGCATGGCGGTCTTTGAGACCGGCATAACTGACATCGCGCGGATGCACTTTGGCAAATCTCGCCAGTTGTTCCGCGACAAACTGCGTGTTACAGCCATTTTTGCGGATCCGCACCAACAGATGTTCACCTTCGCCGTCCGGCTCAAAACCCAGATCCTCTTCGACAATAAAGTCTTCGGGATTGGCTTTCAGCAGGCCGGTGGCAACAGGCTCGCCCAGCAACCAGGTGAGACGGGACATATCTATCATGCGGTAATCTTCCACAACATCATTCCTTAATCAGCAGAGCAACGGCTTCGCAGGCAATACCTTCGCCACGGCCAGTAAAGCCCAGCTGTTCGGTTGTCGTGGCTTTCACGTTGACGTCATCCATATGACATTGCAGATCTTCTGCCAGAAACACGCGCATCTGCGGGATGTGCGGAGCCATTTTCGGTGCCTGTGCGATGATCGTGATATCCAGATTGCCCAGCTTGTAGCCTTTTGCACGGATACGGCGCCAGGCTTCGCGCAGCAGTTCGCGGCTGTCAGCACCTTTGAATGCCGGGTCAGTGTCCGGGAAAAGTTTACCTATATCTCCCAGCGCAGCGGCACCAAGCAGTGCGTCCGTAGCCGCGTGCAGGGCAACATCACCATCTGAATGCGCCAGTAAACCCTGCGGATAAGGGATACGCACACCACCGATCACCAGCGGGCCTTCGCCGCCAAATTTATGTACATCAAAACCGTGACCGATACGCATTATGCGTTCTCCTCCTGGGATAAGCGGGTTAAATAGAATTCAGCCAGGGCCAGATCTTCTGGCCTCGTGACTTTAATATTATCGGCCCGTGCCGGGATCAGCATAGGATGAAAACCGCAATATTCCATTGCCGAGGCTTCATCTGTGACCACCGCACCTTCATTGAGTGCACGGCGCAGGCAGGTTTTCAGTAATTCGAGCGGGAAAAATTGCGGCGTCAGTGCATGCCACAGGTCCTGACGATCGACCGTATGTGCAATCGCTGTAATGCCCGGTTCACCACGCTTCATCGTGTCGCGCACGGGGGCGGCAAGGATCCCGCCCACTTTACTGGTGGTGGCAATCGCCAGCAGATTATGGAGATCGTCAGGATGCAGACACGGGCGCGCGGCATCATGTACCAACACCCAGCCGCTGTCTCCGGCAACATCCAGCCCGGCCATCACCGACTCAGCACGTTCCGCACCGCCTGCAACCACGCGAATACGCGGATCACGGGCAATGGGAAGTTGTTCGAATTGCGTATCCTGCGGGCTTAATGCCACGATAACCTGACTGACTTTGCCGCTTTGCAGCAAAGCGCAAATTGAGTGTTCTATCAGCGTCTTACCGCCAATAGAAAGATATTGCTTGGGGCATTCTGCCTGCATACGGCTGCCAATGCCGGCAGCCGGTAACACGGCAATAACCTCTGGAAGGGAAACTGCGATATGGCTCATGGCTATTGATTCAGGTTGTTTTGCGAAACGGTGCTACCAGGCGCACGTTTGTTGTCAGGCACCAGACGATAAAAAGTCTCGCCGGGTTTAATCATGCCCAGTTCATTGCGTGCGCGTTCTTCGATCGCTTCCTGACCGCCGTTTAAATCGTCGATTTCTGCGAAAAGTTGATCATTACGTGATTTCAGTTTGCCGTTATTAACTTGTTGCACCTGAACGTCATCGTTTACACGTACATAATCGTGAATACCATTCTTACCCAGCCACAGCGAATACTGTAGCCAGCCAAGTAAAATCAGTAATAGCAGTGTTAGTTTGCCCATCCCCGCCCCCTAAAAAAGCTGGACAATCATCCCACAACTTTCCCTCTGACTCCACTGTGGCAGTGGTAAAGCCGGTGAGAATCAGACTTACGCACGCAATTAAGGGTGAGAATGACACAATGGGTTACATCGTGAAGGGAATTTGCAGGGAAAACCGCCAGGAAAAGTCACCAGCCAGACAGGAAAGAGAAGACTGTCCAGAACATGCCGATAACGCAGACCGCGCTGGCCAGAGAGGTTTTAAACCAGCCACCGCCAAAGAACGTGCTGAACGCAATGCCTATCAGGACGGAAACGGGCATCAGCGCCAGGAAGAACGGCCAGGTGTAGAGCAGGAAAAACAGGGTGTTGGAACCATAAACCAGAAAAGGGATCGCGAACGCCAGCCAGTAGAAGACAAACCCGATGAATCCGCCCTGCATGGAGTAGGAAGGATCTTCGGTGTCTGCACTGTCGGTTTCCGGTATCGGCACGCGTGTCCGGGGGGTAATTTCCCCGGTGCGATCCACGCGGTTCCGACTGACAAGTCTGCTAAATAACGCCTGCATAGATGATCCCTGTATTTCAGTGTAAACCGGCACGCTCTGTGACGTTTGGCCGGCAACATTCAGGGATTGATAATAGCGCGCTGGCGCATCACTTCTAATAATTGAGGCACCAATTGTGTTACCAATTGTTCACCATCAAGATGCACATCCGGGGTTTCCGGTGGCTGATATTCTGAGTCAATACCGGTGAAGTTTTTCAGTTCACCCGCACGGGCTTTTTTATACAAACCTTTCGGATCACGTGCCTCGCAGATAGCCAGCGGCGTATCCACAAACACTTCAATAAACTGACCGTCTTCCAGCAAATCACGCACCATTTCACGCTCGGCGCGGTGAGGTGAAATGAACGCCGTCAGCACGACCTGCCCGGCATCCACCATCAGTTTCGCCACTTCACCTACGCGACGGATGTTTTCACGCCGGTCGTCGTCGGTGAAGCCCAGATCACGGCACAGTCCGTGACGGACATTATCGCCATCGAGCAGATAAGTGCTAACGCCCTGCGCATACAGCGCCTGTTCAAGCGCACCGGCCACGGTGGATTTCCCCGAGCCAGAAAGCCCGGTGAACCACAGCACCGCACCACGATGGCCATGTTGCTTTTCGCGATCCGCACGAGTCACCGTGTGCGGATGCCAGACAACATTCTCATCTTTTAAAAAAGTGCTGTCTTGTGACGCCATCTTATTTGCCACCCAGCAGGTCGCGCGCACCCCAGTGCGGGAAGTGACGTCGAACCAGGCTGTTCAGTTCCAGCTCAAATGCGCTGTATTTATCCGATTCCTGATATACCTGTTCAATGGCTTCACGTACCAGACCAGCACCCACGGTAACGTTGGTCAGCCGATCGATAAAGATCATGCCGCCGGTCACCGCGTTGCTCTGATAGTTATCCAGCACCAGTGGTTCGTCGAAGGCCAGTTCCACCAGTCCGATACCATTCAGTGGCAGGTTTTCTACCACACGCTGCGTCAGCGAGTTAATTTCCACCTGATATTCGATATTTTCCACACGCGCACGGGCTTTCTTGCCGCCGACTTTGATGTCGTAACTCTGGCCGA
This sequence comes from Rahnella sp. NRRL B-41462, assembly GCF_003263525.1. Taxonomy (NCBI): domain Bacteria; kingdom Pseudomonadati; phylum Pseudomonadota; class Gammaproteobacteria; order Enterobacterales; family Yersiniaceae; genus Rahnella; species Rahnella sp. NRRL B-41462. Next base: position 21,138 of record NZ_JYDF01000016.1, read on the forward strand.
CGCTCAGTGGTTGCTCGGCCATCCACACCACATCGACTTTGGCATTTTGTACCGGTTTAACCGTTTCTTCTGCATCGACCAGCGTGTCGCCACGGCTGATATCACGCTCATCGGCCAGCACCAGCGTAATCGCGTCGCCCGCCCAGGCTTCCTGCAAATCACCGTCAAAGGTCACAATGCGTGCCACGGTAGATTCCACACCGGATGGCAATACTTTCACCTTCTGACCGACACGGACAGAACCGGATGCCAGCGTTCCCGCATAGCCACGGAAATCAAGATTCGGGCGGTTAACGTACTGCACCGGGAAGCGCATCGGTTGCTGTTCACGAATGTTAATAATGTTTACCGTTTCCAGCACGTCGAGCAACGTCGGGCCGGTGTACCAGTTCATTTTCTCGCTTGGTGTGGCAACGTTGTCGCCTTCCAGCGCGGAAAGCGGCACAAATTTGATGTCCAGATCGGTCGGCAGTTGCTGCGCGAAATCCAGATAATCCTGTTTAAACTGCTCGAATACCGCTTCGCTGTAATCCACCAGATCCATTTTGTTGACGGCCACCACCAGATGGCGGATCCCGAGCAAGGTCGCAATAAAGCTGTGGCGACGGGTTTGATCCAGCACACCTTTACGGGCGTCGATCAACAGAATCGCCAGATCACAGGTCGATGCACCGGTCGCCATATTGCGGGTGTACTGTTCGTGCCCCGGCGTGTCCGCAATGATGAACTTACGTTTCTCGGTAGAGAAATAACGGTAAGCCACATCGATAGTAATGCCCTGTTCGCGTTCGGCCTGTAAGCCATCCACCAGCAGTGCCAGATCCAGTTTCTCGCCCTGGGTGCCGTGACGTTTACTGTCGTTATGCAGAGAAGACAGCTGATCTTCGTAGATCTGACGGGTGTCATGCAGCAGGCGCCCGATCAGGGTGCTTTTGCCGTCATCGACGCTGCCGCAGGTCAGAAAGCGCAGCAGGCTTTTGTGTTGCTGAGCGTGCAGGTAAGCTTCAACGCCACCCTGCTCCGCGATTTGTTGTGCAATTGCGTTATTCATTAGCTGCGGCTCCTCAGAAGTATCCTTGACGCTTTTTCAGTTCCATCGAACCGGCCTGATCACGGTCGATCGCGCGTCCCTGACGTTCACTGGTGGTCGATACCAGCATCTCTTCGATGATCTCCGGCAACGTTTGTGCCTCAGATTCAACAGCACCGGTCAACGGCCAGCAGCCTAATGTGCGGAAACGCACCATTTTCTTCTCGATCACTTCGCCCGGTTGCAGATCAATACGATCATCATCAACCATCAGCAGCATACCGTCGCGCTCCAGCACCGGACGCGGTGCGGCCAGATACAACGGAACGATTTCGATATTTTCCAGATAGATGTACTGCCAGATATCCAGCTCAGTCCAGTTAGACAGCGGGAACACGCGGATGCTTTCGCCTTTGTTAATCTGGCCGTTGTAATTGTGCCACAGTTCAGGACGCTGGTTTTTTGGATCCCAGCGGTGGAAGCGGTCACGGAACGAATAGATACGCTCTTTGGCACGGGATTTTTCTTCGTCACGGCGTGCACCGCCGAAAGCGGCATCAAAGCCATATTTATTCAGCGCCTGCTTCAGACCTTCAGTTTTCATGATGTCAGTATGTTTGGCACTGCCGTGCACAAACGGGTTGATGCCCATTGCCACGCCTTCCGGATTTTTATGCACCAGCAGCTCAAAACCGTAATTCTTCGCCGTGCGGTCACGGAAGTCGTACATTTCGCGGAATTTCCAGCCGGTATCCACATGCAGCAGCGGGAACGGCAAGGTGCCCGGGAAGAAAGCTTTGCGCGCCAGATGCAACATCACCGAGGAATCTTTCCCGATGGAGTACATCATCACCGGGTTGGCGAATTCAGCAGCCACTTCACGGATGATATGGATACTCTCCGCCTCCAGTTGCCGCAAATGAGTCAGTCGTTTTTCGTCCATAACAGATCCTTTAAGCCAAATTCACAACCGACGGGCGTTGGGTGCCGTCAGTCTCAGGATGATGCCCAAACCAGGCCAGTTGCTGATGAAGTGATACCACTTCACCAATCACCAGTAACGCCGGCGCCGCGCCTGCTGAGCCAGATGTTCAAGATTATCGAGTGTTCCGGTCAGCACCTGCTGATCAGAACGCGTTCCCCGTCCGATGACCGCAACGGGCGTATGCGCTGCGCGACCATGAGCGATCAGTTGCTGGCTGATTTCGGCAGCTTTAAGCGTGCCCATATAAATCGCCAATGTCTGCTGGCCTTTCGCGAGGGTCTCCCACTGCACGCCGTTGTTTTCCGGACGGCAATGCCCGGTCACGAATATCACACTTTGCGCGTAATCGCGGTGCGTCAGCGGAATACCTGCATAGGCTGTCGCACCGGCAGCCGCGGTAACACCCGGCACCACCTGGAAAGGAATGCCTGCCGCCTGCACCGCCTGTAATTCTTCGCCGCCGCGTCCGAAAATAAACGGATCACCGCCTTTGAGGCGCACGACTTTTTTCCCCTGCTGCGCCAGTTCGACCAGCAGACGGTTAGTGTCTTCCTGCGCGACAGAATGGCTGCCCGCACGTTTACCCACACAAATCTTGTCCGCATCGCGGCGCACTAAATCCAGCACGTCTTCGCTGACCAGATAGTCGTAAAGCACGACATCGGCCTGCTGCATCACCTGCAGCCCGCGAAGGGTGAGCAATCCTGCATCACCCGGCCCGGCACCGACCAGCGTGACATTCCCGCGATGCGAGATGTCTTCCGCGTTTTCTAACTGCTGTTGCAGCGCCTGTTCTGCTTCTGCGAGCTTTCCCGCAGAAGCGAGGCTGGCAAAGCGTCCGGCAAACAGTTGTTCCCAGAAACGGCGACGCGCACGCATTGAACTGAACTGTACTTTCACATTGTCGCGCCAGCGTCCGGCGATATCGGCCATTTGCCCCAGGCTGCCCGGCAGTAGAGTTTCCAGCTTCTCGCGCAACATTCTGGCGAGTACCGGCGCTTTACCGCTGGAAGAAATCGCGACCACAATCGGCGAACGGTCGACAATCGAAGGGAAAATGAACGAGCACTTCGGCTGATCGTCAACCACGTTAGCCAGAACATGACGGCGGTTGGCCTGTTCAAAAACCTCAGCATTTAACGCGGCGTCGTCGGTGGCGGCAATCACCAGAAAAACATCGTCGAGCTGTTCCGGCAGAAATGCCTGTGCCGACCAGCTAACTTCTGCGGCCTGTCTGCGTTGTTCCAGCTCGGGAGAAAGTGCCTGTGCGACTATCCGTACTTGCGCACCTGCCCGCAGGAGGAGATCAATTTTGCGAGCAGCGACTTCGCCACCTCCCACGACCAGCACAGGGCGTTGTTTGAGGTCGGCAAATATTGGTAGATAGTCCACAAAAGCCTTTAATGATTGTCAGAGTTAATAAACAAACTATACGTGCAGGCAATAATTGATCTGAAATGACGAAAAGGAATGATTAGTTACTAAATGGAATATAGCCCGACAAAAAGAGCGGTTTGGGATAACGGGAAATTGTCTAATCGCACAGACAATCGCATACTGTACGCCCCAGAAAGACCGCCACACGCGGCCTGTTGTTTGATTGCCTTCCGGTCATATTGACCAGCAAATAAGGATTTTTGGCTATGTTTTCTTTTTTACGCATGAAGCGGACGCTGCTGGCGCTGAGCCTGAGCTGTGTCTGTATGGGTCATGCGATGGCGGCGTCCGCCCCGCTTCCGCCAGTGGGGATGATCGCCAGTCAGCAAATTCGCCATATCGCCACCTATTTTCCCGGACGCATGGCCGGCAGCCCGGCAGAACTGATCGCTGCGGATTATCTGAATCAGCAGTTCAATAAATTAGGATATACGAGCGATTTACGTGGCTTCGATACCCGCTATCTTTACACCAGCAATGCGGGCAAAAAGAACTGGCAAAATATTCACGCCACGTCGGTGATTGCCGCACGTGCAGGAGAAGTGCCGCAGCAAATCATCGTGATGGCGCATTTCGATACCTATGTGCCGCAAAGTGACAGTGATACCAACCATAATCTCGGCGGCCTGACGCTGCAGGGGGTCGGATGACAACGCTTCCGGCGTTGGTGTGATGCTTGAGCTGGCCGAACGCATGCAGGCCATCCCGACGCACTACAGCTTGCGTTTCGTGGCGCTGAGTGCGGAAGAAACCGGTGCTAAAGGCGCGGAAGACTTTGTGAACCGCATGAGTGCTGAAGAGAAGAAAAATACGCTGCTGGTGATCAACCTGAATTCGCTGATCACCGGCGACCGGTTGTATTTCAATAGCGGCGCGAATACTTCCGTGGCCGTGGCGAAACTCACCCGCGTACGGGCGCTGAATATTGCGCACAGTCTGGGTATTCCGGCAGAAAGCCACGAAGGCGTACATTGCTGCGATGGCATAAAAGCGCTGGATGACGCACGGCTGCCGCTGCTGAACGTGACGGCGACTAACTATGCGCTGGGTAAGAAAGACGGCCTCCAGCAACGCGCGATCACCAGCCACTTCCCGCTGGGTACCACGCGTTATCAGAGCCAGTTCGACAATCTGCAATATCTGGATAAAGCCCTGCCGGGCCGCATCGAAAAACGCTCACGCGATACAGTGAAAGTGTTATTCCCGCTGCTGAAGGATCTGGCGAAACCGGCGAAACACGCCTGATTAAATATGGGGAGTTGAGACGTTAATTACAGGAATCCCCTAAATAATTCGGATTGCAGGAAGGCGGCAAGTGAACGCATCCCCGGGAGCATAGATTACTATGTGACCGGGGTAAGAGCGCGCAGCCAACGCATCTGCAACCCGAAGTATGACGGGGATTTATTCATGGAGGCCGCATTCGCGTTTCAGTCCGAAAAAGCGCGTGTCTTCTTCCTTCATCCCTTCTTCCCATTTTTTCGTGGTGTGTGTGTCACCGACGGAAAGATAGCCCTGATCCCACAGCGGGTGATAGCTCAGGCCGTTGTCTTGCAGATAACGGAAGATCTGACGGTTATCCCAGTCAATAATCGGCAGGATTTTAAACACACCACGTTGCACCGCCAGCACCGGCAGATGCGCACGGCTGCCGGATTGCTCACGACGCAGACCGGCGAACCAGGTCTGCACGCCGAGCGTCTGAATCGCACGATTCATCGGCTCGACTTTATTGATGTGATTATATTTCTCGATGCCCTCGACGCCCTGCTCCCACAGTTTGCCGTAACGCGCTTCCTGCCAGGCTGCCGAATGTTCAGCACGGAATACCTGTAAATTCAGGTTCAGCTGTTCGGTTAACGTATCGATGAACTGATAGGTTTCCGGGAACAGATAGCCGGTATCGGTCAGGATCACCGGAATGTCCGGTTTCTGCTGTGTGACTAAGTGCAGACAGACCGCCGCCTGAATGCCGAAGCTGGAAGACAGGGCGAATTCACCAGGCATATTTTCCAGCGCCCATTGCACACGCTCCTGCGCGGACAATTTTTCGAGGCTGACGTTAATTTCCGCCAGCGCCATGGATTGTCCGGACTTCGGCAGTTCATTCAGTTCAGCCAGAGTAAGGTTCAGCAAACTCATATCGCCTCCTGTCGGTTATCGCTCTTAATCATAAAAGTCACGTGCCGGATCCAGCACGGGCTTAATGATCCCTGCGCGGATCACAAAGTCGCCAAAGCCTTCACCGGTTTCGCGCTCTTTCGACCAGCGTCCGACCAGTTCGTCAATGATGCCCAGGATCTCTGCATCAGAAATATTTTCGCGGTACATGCGCGGAATACGTGTTCCGGCGCGGTTACCGCCAAGGTGCAGGTTGTAGCGGTTCATCGCTTTCCCCACCAGACCAATTTCGGCCAGCAGCGCACGACCGCAGCCGTTCGGACAACCGGTCACACGCAGCACGATGTGTTCATCGCCTACGCCGTGGCCGTGCATGATGCCTTCTACTTTGGTCACAAACTCAGGCAGGAAACGTTCCGCTTCCGCCATCGCCAGCGGGCAGGTCGGATAAGACACGCAGGCCATCGAGTTTTTACGTTGCTCGGTGACACCGTCGTCAATCAGGCCGTGATTACGCGCCAGGGTTTCGATCGCGTCTTTGTCTTGTTCCGCGACACCGGCCACGATCAGGTTCTGGTTAGCAGTAAGCCTGAAATCACCTTTATGGATCTTAGCAATTTCTGCCAGTCCGGTTTTCAGCGGCTTGCCCGGATAATCAAGAATACGGCCATTTTCGATAAACAGTGTCAGATGCCATTGTTTGTCGATGCCCTTTACCCAGCCGATGCGATCGCCGCGACCGGTGAATTCGTAAGGACGAATATCACCAAACTGAATGCCTGCACGTTTTTCAACTTCGGCTTTGAATACCGGCACGCCGACGCGTTCCAGCGTGTATTTGGTTTTGGCGTTTTTACGGTTGGTACGGTTACCCCAGTCGCGCTGCGTGGTCACCACGGCTTCGGCGACGGCCAGCGTGTTCTCCAGCGGAATAAAGCCCAGCTCGCTGGCAGTTCGTGCGTAAGTGGCTTTATCACCGTGGGCGATAGAAAGCCCGCCGCCGACCAGCACGTTGAAGCCGACCAGTTTGCCGTTATCGGCAATCGCCACAAAGTTCAGGTCGTTGGCGTGAAGATCCACGTCATTTTGCGGCGGGATCACCACGGTGGTTTTGAATTTACGTGGCAGATAGGTCGCCCCCAGAATCGGCTCTTCATCGGTGGTTTCGACTTTTTCCTGATCCAGCCACACTTCGGCGTAAGCGCGGGTGCGCGGCAGCAGGTGCTCGGAGATTTTCTTCGCCCACTGATACGCTTCCTGATGCAGTTCAGATTCCACCGGATTCGAGGTACACAACACGTTACGGTTAACGTCGTTGGCGGTCGCCAGTGCATCCAGACCAAGTTTGTTCAGCAACTGATGCACCGGTTTGACGTTCGGTTTCAGGATGCCGTGGAACTGGAAGGTCTGACGGTTGGTAATACGGATGCTGCCATACAGCGTGCTGTCTTCAGCAAATTTGTCGATGCCCAGCCACTGGGCTGGCGTCATCACGCCGCCCGGCAAACGGCAACGTAACATCATGGCATGACGCGGTTCCAGCTTCTGCTCAGCGCGTTCCGCACGGATATCACGGTCGTCCTGCTGATACATGCCGTGGAAGCGGATCAACAGGAAGTTGTCTCCGTTGAAGCCACCGGTCAGACCGTCTTTTAAATCCTCAGTGATAGTCCCGCGCAGGAAATTACTTTCCTTCTTCAGGCGTTCGGCGTCAGCCAGCGGGGCATCGACGATCAACGGGCCCGGACCGGGATTGAGTTCACTCCACAACTTATTGCTCATAAGGTTTTCGCTCATTGCTCAGATTCGTTAGTAGACGTCGCGCTGATAACGGCGATCAAGGCGCAATTCACTGAGATATTCGTCGGCCGTTTCCAGATCCATTTCGCCGTATTCGGCGATGATTTCCAGTAACGCCTGTTCTACATCTTTCGCCATACGGTTAGCATCGCCGCAGACATACACGTGCGCGCCTTCCTGCAACCACTGCCAGACTTCAGCGCCCTGCTCACGCAACTTGTCCTGTACATATACTTTTTCCGCCTGGTCGCGTGACCATGCCAGAGAGATATGGGTCAGCAAGCCGTCTTTCACGTAACGCTGCCACTCGACCTGATACAGGAAATCATCGGTAAAGTGCGGGTTGCCGAAGAACAGCCAGTTTTTGCCGGTGGCGCCGTCGTTATCACGCTGCTGAATGAAGGCGCGGAATGGCGCAATGCCGGTACCGGGTCCTATCATAATGACCGGCGTCTCCGGATTCACCGGCAGACGGAAGTTATCGTTATGCTCGATGAAGACTTTCACTTCACCGTCTTCTTCCAGACGATCGGCCAGGAAGCCGGACGCACCACCAGAGCGCGGACGACCATCGATGTCATAACGCACCACGCCAACAGTAATATGGACTTCTGTTTCAGTTTCAGCCTGCGAGGAGGCAATCGAATACAGGCGCGGCGTCAGCGGACGCAGTAAATCCACCAGTTGCTGGGCATCCAGCTCAGTCGGTGCGCGGCGTACCATGTCAGCAAACGGCACGGTCTGGGCGTATTGCTGCAGCGCAGGCTTGTCAGCCAGCAGACCGGTCAGGTGTTCATCGCGGCACAGCGCGGCATATTTTTCGATAATCGGCGTGGTGTTTTGGGTCAGTTCGATGTGATGTTGCAGCGCTTCTGAAAGCGACAGTTTTTTGTCGTTCACCTCGACAATTTCATCACCTTTCAGCCACAGCAGTTCAACGATTTCCTGCACCAGTTGCGGATCGTTTTCAAACCAGATCCCCAGCGCATCGCCCGGCTGGTAACGCAGGCCGGAATCACCGAGTTCGAGTTCCAGATGACGTACGTCTTTATCAGAATCGCGGCCGGTAATTTTCTGGTTAACGGAAAGTGTCGCGGTCAGCGGCGCTTCTTTGGTGTAAGGGCTGCTGTCGACCTGATTCACACTGCCTGCCAGCGTCGGAACCGCCTGCGCCCCGGTGTCAGCCGGTACGCGCTGTTTCAGCACATCGACAATACGCTTACGCCAGTTTTCGGCGGCTTCTTTATATTCCACATCAGCATCAACGCGGTCTAACAGGCGTTCTGCCCCCAGCTCGCCCAGACGGGTATCGAAATCTTTACCTGCCTGACAGAAGAATTCGTAAGAGGTATCACCCAGCGCAAACACCGCAAAAGCCGTGTCTTTCATTTGCGGGGCTTTTTTGGATTGCAGGAATTTGTGCAACGCGACGGCTTCTTCAGCCTGTTCGCCTTCGCCTTGCGTGGAGGCCACGATCAGCAACAGCTTTTCCTGACCAATTTGTTTGAATTTATAGTCACCGGCATTCACCAGATTGACGTTAATTTTCGCGGCGATCAGGTCATCACGCAGTTGCTCGGCAACACGGCGGGCGTTACCCGTTTGCGAGGCGGAAATCAGAGTGACTGACGCGGCATTCTGTACCGGAGCAGAAGCTGCCACCGCACCCGGTTGCTGATTAACCATGCCCCAGAAATACCCTGACAGCCAGGCCATCTGAGTCGGTGAGTAATCACCAATCGCCGATTGAAGGCGGGCCATTTGCTCGGGGGTCAGCGGGAGCAGTGAAGTTGGAGGAGCCTGAGTCGTCATCGCGGTACGAATTCCCTTATGCAAAAGCAAGTCATCAATCCGGCCTCCGGCGCTTTTTACAGTATATGTTCGCGCGGGAAAAACCTTTCAGAGGATGTAGGTTAACGAGCAGGATAATAACAATTAAAGAAGTGATGGAAATAATAAATAACCAAAATGACTAAGAGGATTTAGAGGTAAGGTCTATCTGAAAAAGTGGTAAGGCATGATTTTTATCCTACTGAAATCGCTAAAAAATTTACCTCACTGCGAGCAGGCTCTTTGCAAAGTGCCGGATACATAAAGAAAAACCCCGCCGGAGCGGGGTGATGAATATTTTTCAGTACTCAGCTAAGCGTGACGATTTTAAAGATGAAAAGCGTTGTGCTGTTCAAACCAGGCGAACTGTCCGGCGGCAAATACTGACATTTTACTGCCACTGTGGCCGACATCTGACAGGTCCATAAAGTGCCAGTTAAACGGTGTGTTGTTCTGTTCAGCGCGTTGCTGGGAGGTGGTGAAATAACTCTCGGCGCGCTCCAGACGGTTTGTCCCCTGCGCCATCGCCTGCTTGGATTTGCGCAGCAGGCGGTTTTCCGGATCGTCGTCTTCAGCCCCCACGGCAATCAGCACCGGTTTGGCAAAGTAATCATTCAGTTGCTGCTGGCTGACCGCCACCGGCGCTTCGCGTAAACCGTAAGGCCAGCGCTGATCGGTATCCGGTAATGTCCACCAGCCTGCCGCCGCACAGACCGCGGCTTTCACATTCGGCTCAGGCAACAGCGTCAGCATGCGGTGTACAAACTGGCAACCCGCGCTGTTTCCAAATAAATAGTATTGTTTCTGGCTGGTGACGCCCTGCTTTTGCAGCGTCGTAAACAAGTTATCGACCATGCTGAACGCCCACTGCGATTTCGGCAAACGGTGATGGGTTTTGCTGTCGGTCAGATTACCGAGGTTATAGCCAGCGGCGCCGGGGAAATCCTGCTCGCTGAAATGCGGCACGACCACGCGCAGATGATACTGATCAGCAACGGTCATCCAGTCATTGCGGTAAGTTGCGGCATTACGGTCCACGCCGGTCATCACCATAACCACCGGCGTAGTCTCATCTGCACCGACAGGCTGATAGGTGAAAACTTCCAGCGGCTTTTTACCCGGTGCCAGAGGAATATGCATCACACCGGATCCCGGTGGGAAAACCAGAGGTGCTTTACTGACCGGAGTTTTGGCAACCGGAGAGGCTTTAACCGCGGGTTGAACCGGTTTAGCCGTAGCGGGGACGGACTGCTGAGGGGTGGCAGTGGTCTCTGCCTGAACACCAGCCGAGAACAACAACGCCAGAACAGCGCAACGAAGCACAGTAATCATTCACTATCTCAACAAGTTAGTTTCTACCGGCTCACTGTATGCCAGCAATGCGGGCGGAGTAAAGAGAGTAAAAGTCAGGATTTGGTGAAGAAAAGCGCAGTTAAGTCATGGCACGTAAGCCGGTATTCCGGTACTATGCCGCGTTTTTTCGAGCAACGAGACATGCCTCATGACCACCACATTATTTAAAGATTTTCAGTTTGAAGCCGCCCACCATTTACCGCATGTGCCCGCAGGGCATAAGTGCGGACGGTTGCACGGCCACTCTTTCACCGTCCGTTTAGAAATCACCGGTGAAGTGGATCCGTATACCGGCTGGGTGATGGATTTCGCCGAACTGAAAGCTGCGTTTAATCCGACTCTGGATCGTCTCGATCACTATAATCTGAATGACATTCCGGGTTTAGAAAACCCGACCAGCGAAGTGCTGGCCGCGTGGATCTGGAACGAGATGAAACCTAAGCTGCCACTGCTCAGCGCCGTGCGCGTGAAAGAAACCTGCACCGCGGGTTGCGTATATAAAGGTTAACTCAGCATATCTCTTATGCAATGTTGAGATACTTATGTGTCTGCATTGACAGCCGCCAGTTTCTTGCAATGCAGGTCGCAATGCACAGTCTGGTGGCTTCTTCTTTTTGACTGATTGGCTGCAGGGCAATAATCCGCGCTTTGCTGTCAGTCAGGGTTTCCAGCAGGGCATCCAGAGCGTCGATATCACGCTGACGCGCCACCGGATGTTTCACTTCATCGGCGCGTTTCAGTGCCTGCGGCAGAATGTCGTAACCGCCACGCATATTCACTTTCGGGGAAACCGTCACCCAGGTATTCACCGAGCAACGGACTTCGTGCGTGCCGCTGGTTTCAATCTGGCAACTGAAGCCGCTCTTTTCCAGCAATGACGTCAGTTCAGTCAAATCGTAAATGCATGGCTCACCGCCGGTGATCACCACGTGACGCGCGGTGTAACCTTGCTGCGCGATAACCTCGAGCAGTTGTTCTGAGGTGGCGTTACCCCAGGCATCACTCTCTTCAGTTTTGACCAGAATGCGCTGCATATCGACTTCCCGATCGGCAATTTTATCCCAGGTGTGTTTGGTATCGCACCAGCTGCAACCCACAGGACAGCCTTGCAGGCGAACGAAAATCGCCGGCACGCCGGTAAAATAGCCTTCCCCTTGCAGGGTTTCGAACATCTCATTAATCGGGTACTGCATCGGTTTCTCAGTCATCTCTAAAAAATCAGCGCGCATTATCGCAGATCGCAGGCGCTGCGCCAAATACAGGGCGCAGCGGGAGTGTGTGCAAAAATGTTTATCAGCGTAAAGAGCGGATGGCGTCAGTAAAGCGTTGCGTGATCTGCTGCGGTCGGGTAATTGCACCACCGACCACAACGGAATGCGCCCCCAGCGCTAAACATCGCGCCGCCATTTCTGGGGTATCCACGTTTCCCTCGGCAATGACCGGCGTCGTGCACTGCGCCAGCACCTGACGCAGGAAAGCGAAGTCGTCATGCCAGAGTTTGCTGCCCTGCGTCTCCTGAGTATAGCCGTGCAATGTTGTCCCGATACAATCAAAACCTAAAGCCTGCGCGTTTTGCGCTTCTTCTAAGGTCGCGATATCCGCCATCAGCAACAGGGACGGAAACTCTTTACGAATGTGTTGCACCAGCGCCGCAAGTTGCAGTTCACCCGGACGCTGATGGAACGTGGCATCCATCGCGATCATGTCCGGCGCAACGGTCATCAGCTCACGGACTTCTTTCAGGGTTGCCGTGATATAGACATCGCTTGCGGGGTAATCACGTTTGATGATGCCGATAACCGGCAGCGGCACGGTAGCGCGGATGGCTTTCACATCTGCGACGCTGTTGGCGCGGATCCCCGCGGCACCGCCCTGCATAGCGGCCAGTGCCATACGGCTCATAATAAAATCGCTGTGCAGCGGTTCGTCATCCAGCGCCTGACAGGACACGATCAACTGTCCCCTGACGGTCGTTAACATTGACTGATTCATACTCCCAACATCTCCTCAATTTCATTTTTAATAATCGTGACATGCGGTCCGTAGATCACCTGAATACCGTTTCCGCGGATCAGCACGGCGCGTGCCCCGCTCGACTTCAGCTTGTTTTCATCCACTTCGCTAGCCTGATGAACGCTGATGCGCAAACGCGTTGCGCAGCAATCCAGCTCGGCGATATTGGCCGCGCCGCCCAGTGCTTCGATAATCAGTCCGGCGCGATCGGTCACGACGTTATCCTGCTGAATTTCAGCCTCATCACGCCCCGGCGTTTTCAGGTTGAAGCGCCTGATCAGGTAGCGGAAAGAGAAGTAATAAAGGGCAAACCACGGCACGCCGACCAGCGGGACGTACATCCAGTGCGTTTTGCTTTCGCCCTGTAAAACCCCGAACAGAATGAAATCGATAAAACCGCCGGAGAAAGTCTGTCCGATGGTGATCTGCAAAATGTGGGCAATCATAAACGCCAGACCGTCGAATACCGCATGCAGGACATACAGCATCGGCGCGACAAACAGGAACGAGAACTCAATAGGTTCGGTGATCCCGGTCAGGAAGGAGGTCAGTGCCGCCGAAAGCAGCAACCCGGCGACGCGTTTTTTATTCTCAGGCCGCGCCGTGTGGTACATCGCCAGACACGCACCCACCAGACCAAACATCATGGTAATGAAGCGCCCGGACATAAACCGTGAAGTGCCGATATAAAACTGCTGCGTATTGGGGTCTGCCAGCTGGGCGAAGAAGATCCGCTGCGTGCCTTCCACCAGATGCCCGTTAATTACTTCGCTGCCGCCGAGTGCGGTGGTCCAGAAAGGCAGATAGAAAATATGATGCAGACCGAACGGGCCGAGCATGCGCAGCACAAAACCGTAAATGAAGGTGCCAAGGTATCCCGTCGCATCCACCAGTCCGCCCATGCCAAAAATCACTTTCTGGAAATGTGGCCAGATGAAGAACATCAACGCCCCGACCACGATGGCCGCAACGGAGGAGATGATCGGCACAAAGCGGGAACCGCCAAAAAACCCGAGAAACTGCGGTAATTCGATTTTGTTGTAGCGCTGATGGAGCCACCACGTCACAAGACCGATCACCACGCCGCCAAATACGCCGGTTTCCAGCGTCTGAATGCCGAGCGCCATTCCCTGCCCGGCGGCACTGAGATTGGTGGTCACCAGTTGCCCTTTGAGGATCAGGATGGCGTTGATGGTGGCGTTCATCACCAGGTATCCGAGCAGCGCGGACAAACCTGCGGTTCCTTTATCACTGCGTGCCAGCCCGACGGCGACCCCGACGGCAAACAACACCGCCAGATTGGCAAAGACGATCGATCCGGCACTGGCCATGACGGTGAAAATCGCCTGCAAGGCCGGAATATTCAGAAACGGATATGCCGCTAAGGTATTGGGATTGGAAAGCGCCCCGCCAATACCCAGCAGCAATCCGGCTGCGGGCAAAATAGCGATAGGCAACATGAAAGACTTGCCAAACTTTTGGGCTCTTTCGAACCACGCCCCGCCCCCTGAACCATTGAATATTGACATGAGATAACTCCGCGTTGTGTTGTTGTGATAATTATTTTCACCACACTATATAATTAAAATAATAATTACCATCAAATGTGCAACGTTATCCATATGGAATTCTTCTGGCGTTAACTGCGTCACATCAGCCAAACTAGTCAGGTCAATTATTCTGAGGAGAGCCGAGTGAGTCAGACCAAGGAAACAGGCACGCTGTTACTGCGAATGCGTCAGGGACTGGAGAATTACAGTCCGACGCTGCACAAGCTGGGCAGTTTTGTGCTGGAACAGCCGCAGCGCGTGCTTTACCTGACCATCACTGAACTGGCGCGTGAGAGTGATACCAGTGAAGCCAGCGTCACGCGGCTTTGCCGCCAGCTCGGTTGCAAAGGGTTTACCGAATTTAAGATGGGTCTCGCGCTTGAGACGCGACAAAATCCGACATTGCCGTCCGCTGAAGGGAATGACGACGTTCAGACGCTGATCGAAGACAGCATCACTGCCCTGCGTGATACCGGAAAACTGCTCGATCGGCAGGTGCTGGCGGACGCCGCGTTTCGCATTCATAACGCGCGTTCCGTTCAGGTGTATGGTGTTGCAGCCAGCGCTATCGTGGCGGATTATCTGGGTTACAAGCTGCTGCGTCTGGGCAAAGCGTCGCAATGTTTCGCTGATATGCACCGCGCGGCGATGAATGCCGTGAGCCTGGATAGTCAGGATATTGTGGTCGTGATTTCCAGCTCAGGTTCCACTAAAGATGTGTTGCACGCCGCCGCGCTGGCGAAGCGTCAGGGCACCACAGTCATCGGTATCAGCAATACGTTGCGCAGCCCGCTTTCCTCACTGGCCGATATTTTACTGGTGGCCGCCAAACCCGAAGGTCCGCTGACGGCGGGTTTACTGACGTCCAAAGTCGGCGGGATGCTGCTGGTGGAATTACTGATCAATCAGCTGTTAACGCACTCTCCGGATTATCTGCAAGCCAGCGAACACAGCGCGAGTGCCACGCTTTCTTTATTGCTGTAAGACGGAGATCTTAACGATCTCCCTGAATTGCAGACATAAAAAAACCCGCCGGAGCGGGTTTTTATGAAAGCGTTACGGGGCAGTAATTACTGACCTTTAACTTCTTTCAGACCGTTGAACGGAGCAGGAGTACCCGCAGCCGCCAGCGCTTCTTCGATACGGATCAGCTGGTTGTATTTAGCAACACGGTCAGAACGGCTCATAGAACCGGTTTTGATCTGGCCAGCAGCGGTACCCACAGCCAGGTCAGCGATGGTCGCATCTTCAGTTTCGCCTGAACGGTGAGAGATAACGGCAGTATAGCCAGCGTCTTTCGCCATTTTGATCGCAGCCAGAGTTTCGGTCAGAGAACCGATCTGGTTGAATTTGATCAGGATGGAGTTAACGATGCCTTTGTCGATACCTTCTTTCAGGATCTTGGTGTTGGTGACGAACAGATCGTCACCGACCAGCTGGATTTTGTCGCCCAGAACTTTAGTCTGGTAAGCAAAGCCAGTCCAGTCAGACTCGTCCAGACCGTCTTCGATAGAAACGATTGGGTACTGTTTAGTCAGGTCTTCCAGGAAGTGAGTGAACTCTTCAGAAGTGAACGCTTTGTTGCCTTCGCCAGCCAGAACGTATTTGCCATCTTTGTAGAACTCAGATGCCGCACAGTCCATCGCCAGAGTGATGTCTTTACCCAGTTCGTAGCCTGCTGCTTTAACCGCTTCAGCGATGACAGCCAGCGCTTCTGCGTTAGAACCCAGGTTTGGCGCGTAGCCACCTTCGTCACCAACAGCAGTACCCATGCCTTTAGATTTCAGCACTTTAGCCAGAGTGTGGAACACTTCTGAACCCATACGGATAGCTTCTTTCAGCGTTTTAGCGCCAACAGGCTGGATCATGAACTCTTGAATATCAACGTTGTTATCAGCGTGTTCGCCGCCGTTGATGATGTTCATCATAGGCAGTGGCATAGAGTATTTGCCTGGGGTGCCGTTCAGTTCTGCGATGTGTGCGTACAGTGGCAGACCTTTAGAAGCCGCAGCCGCTTTAGCAGCAGCCAGGGAAACAGCCAGAATCGCGTTAGCACCGAACTTAGATTTGTTCTCAGTACCGTCCAGATCGATCATGATCTTGTCGATGTTAGCCTGATCTTTCGCGTCTTTACCGGTTACAGCCTGAGCGATAGGACCGTTAACCGCAGCAACGGCTTTCAGTACGCCTTTGCCCAGGAAACGGGATTTGTCACCGTCACGCAGTTCCAGCGCTTCGCGGGAACCGGTAGAAGCACCTGATGGCGCAGCAGCCAGACCAACAAAACCACCTTCCAGATGAACTTCAGCTTCTACGGTCGGGTTACCACGGGAGTCGATGATTTCACGGCCGATAACTTTAACGATTTTAGACATTAAGATTTCCTCAGTACAAGTTAACTAAAGCTTCAGACAAGAGATGCGCCAATGGCGCATCTCTTCCCCGGTATTTTATTTTACCTGACGCTTCTGATACTCACCGGCAGCCTTCACGAAGCCTGCAAACAACGGATGACCATCACGCGGCGTTGACGTAAATTCTGGATGGAACTGACAAGCGACAAACCACGGATGGTTAGGCAGCTCGATGATTTCCACCAGTTGCTTATCGCCAGAGCGACCGGCTACGCGTAAACCTGCGGCTTCGATTTGTTTGAGCAGCATATTGTTCACTTCGTAACGGTGACGATGGCGTTCAACTATTGTCGGCTCGCCGTACATCTCACGAACCAGGCTACCGTCGTTCAGGTGACATTGCTGTCCGCCCACACGCATGGTGCCGCCTAAATCACTGTCTTCGGAACGTACTTCGACGTTACCTTCTTCATCGCGCCATTCGGTGATGAGTGCAACCACCGGGAACTTACAGTCTGGCACAAATTCGGTGGAGTTGGCGTTCTCCATACCCGCAACGTTACGGGCGAACTCAATCAGCGCAACCTGCATACCCAGACAAATGCCCAGATAAGGAATGTTATTTTCACGTGCATAACGCGCCGTTGCCACTTTCCCTTCCACACCACGGTAGCCGAAGCCACCCGGGATAAGGATCGCGTCCAGGCCTTTCAGCACCTCGACACCACGGGTTTCGACATCCTGAGAGTCGATAAGTTTAATGTTCACGGTCAGACGATTTTTCAGGCCGCCGTGTTTGAGCGCTTCAATCACAGATTTATAAGCATCTGGCAGCTCAATGTACTTACCGACCATGCCGATAGTCACTTCACCGCCCGGATTGGCTTCTTCGTAAACAACCTGTTCCCATTCGGACAAGTTGGCTTCCGGTGCGTTGATGCTGAAACGTTTACAAATATAGTCGTCCAGACCCTGAGATTTCAATAGGGCCGGGATTTTATAAATAGAATCAACGTCTTTAAGGGAGATAACCGCTTTTTCCGGCACGTTACAGAACAACGCAATTTTCGCGCGTTCGTTGGCAGGCACTGCGCGGTCAGAACGGCAAATCAGCACGTCCGGCTGGATACCGATAGACAGCAGTTCTTTTACAGAGTGCTGGGTCGGTTTGGTTTTCACTTCACCGGCTGCCGCCATGTAAGGCACCAGTGTCAGGTGCATATACAGCGTGTGCTCACGGCCCACTTCAACCGCCATCTGACGAATCGCTTCCAGGAACGGCAGGGATTCGATATCACCGACAGTACCGCCAATTTCAACCAGCACGACATCGTGGCCTTCGCCGCCTTCAATGATGCGTTCTTTGATGTTGTTGGTGATGTGCGGGATAACCTGGATGGTTGCGCCGAGATAGTCGCCACGGCGCTCTTTGCGCAGCACGTCGGAATAAATACGGCCCGTGGTGAAGTTGTTGCGACGAGTCATCTTGGTGCGGATGAAGCGCTCGTAGTGACCCAGATCGAGATCGGTTTCAGCGCCATCTTCGGTAACGAAGACTTCGCCATGTTGAGTTGGGCTCATCGTACCCGGATCCACGTTGATATACGGGTCCAGTTTCATGATGGTCACGTTGAGGCCACGGGCTTCGAGAATAGCCGCCAGAGAGGCTGCGGCAATGCCTTTACCCAGAGAGGATACGACCCCGCCGGTCACAAAAATATAATTAGTTGTCATGCTGAACCTGAGAGGTTAGGTTTAAAGATGATGGAGTAACCAAGACGGGAAAACAGTATACCGGAACCTTGTGTGCGCCACAAATAAACGTTTTGCTGTCCATCATCGTTTTCCTTACCGTCAGTTCAGAAGGGTTAACCCTGCCAGCGCTGTTCTTTCATTCGTTCAAAAACAAACAGTTAGCTTGTAAAAAGTGCTGTGCTGTTCGCATGACCCACTAAAACATCTTAGATTTCAATTTGTTGGACTTTACTGCTCTCAGATCAGCCGGTTAAGCACTGAATGACATTGAGCTTAACCGTTTCAGCAGATTCAGATCTTGTTTCCGATCAAAGTCGGAGAGCTAACTCAGCCTTCCTGCTTTTTCACCTGCTGCCAGGCGTCTTCCATCTGCTCAAGTGTAGCATCTTCCATGTTTAAGCCTTTTCCACGGATAATTTCCTCGACCTGCCTGAAACGGCGCTCAAACTTGCGGTTGGCCGCCTGCAACGCATCTTCCGCTTTGTGGCCTAAATGGCGGGAAAGATTCACCGTCGCGAACAGCAGGTCGCCGATTTCCTCGCCGAGCTTTTCTTCATCGATCACTGCCTGACGCGCTTCAAACATCACTTCGTCGATCTCTTCGTAAACTTTGTCGAGCACCGGCCCGAGTGTGGTCCAGTCGAACCCGACATTCGAACAACGTTTCTGAATTTTGTGTGCTTTCATCAGCGCAGGCAACGCGGAAGGAATGTCATCAAGCGCCGAATGCAGGGATTTCTCCGCCCGCTCTTGTGCCTTACGCGCTTCCCATTTGACCAGCACATCCTGACTGCTGGCGTCTTTCGACCAGGCCGCTTCCTGCCCAAAGATTTGCGGATGGCGGCGCTCTAATTTGTCCGAAATAGCATTGCAGATATCGTCAAACTCAAACAGCCCTTGTTCGCTGCCCATCTGCGCGTAAAACACCACCTGAAACAGCAGATCACCCAGTTCGTCGCGCACATCGTCGTAATCTTTGCGGGCGATGGCATCCAGTACTTCGTAGGTTTCTTCCAGCGTGTACGGGGCAATCGTCTCGAAAGTTTGCTCTTTATCCCACGGGCAGCCCGCTTCTGGGTCGCGCAGGGTTTTCATAATGGTGAGCAGGCGTTGTAAAGAAGAGTCGGTCATAGGATCTGTCCGTTTTAAAAGAGATGAGTCAAAAACATAAAAGAAAAGGCCCGACTGGCGGGCCTTATAAGCGTTTGATCAGCTGCCGTGAAGCCGCTTGGCTTCAATTACATCCGGCAACTGGTTCAGTTTGGCAATCACACGTCCCAGCACCTGCGGGTTGTAGATTTCGATATCCATGTCGATGGTCGCCAGTTGCTGGCGTGTGTCGCTGCGGCTGGCAACACCGAGTACGTTCACTTTTTCATTGGCAAGAATCGTGGTGATATCACGCAGCAGGCCGCTGCGGTCGTTAGCCACCACACGTACCACCAGTGAATACCCGCTGGAGTAACTTTCGCCCCATACGGCATCGACCACACGTTCCGGCGCATTCGAACGTAAATCTTCCAGTTGATCACAGTCGGCACGGTGGATGGAAATCCCGCGGCCCTGAGTGATGTAACCGACGATTTCGTCGCCCGGGATCGGCTGACAACAGCGCGCAATGTGGTGCATCAGATTACCGACACCTTCAACCACCACGCGGCCATTGTCTTTGGTACGGGTCGGTGGCGGTGTGGTTTTCTGCGTCAGCTGGCGCAAAGCTTCTTTATCCAGCTCTTCCGCACTCGGCTTTTTCAGCTGCGATTGCAGGAAGTTCACCATCTGATTCAGACGGATATCGCCGTTACCGATTGCGGCCAGCACTTCATCCAGCGAGTTGACGTTGTAGCGCGGCAGCAGCAGTTTCTCGGCATCTTTGATGCTGATATCCAGTCTGTCCAGCTCGTCATCGAGGATTTGTTTACCGGCAATAATGTTCTTATCGCGATCCTGTTTACGGAACCAGTTTTGAATTTTCGAGCGCCCGCGGCTGGTCGTGACGTAACCCAGACTTGGGTTCAGCCAGTCGCGGCTTGGGTTCGCATGCTTCTGGGTGATGATTTCAATCTGATCGCCCATATGCAGCTGATAGGTGAACGGCACGATGCGGCCGCCAATTTTCGCCCCGATACACCGGTGCCCCACATCACTGTGGATGTGATACGCAAAGTCGAGCGGCGTGGAGCCCATCGGCAGGTCGATCACGTCGCCTTTTGGCGTAAACACGTAGACGCGATCGTCGAACACCTGGCTGCGCACTTCGTCGAGCATTTCGCCCGAATCGGCCATTTCTTCCTGCCACGCGATAAGTTTTCGCAGCCAGGCAATACGACCTTCGTAGCCCCCGCTGCGGCCACCGACCACAGCGGTGCCTTCTTTGTATTTCCAGTGCGCCGCGACGCCCAGCTCAGCATCTTCATGCATCTGACGCGTACGGATCTGCACTTCCAGCGTTTTCCCACGCGGCCCCAGCACCACGGTGTGAATCGACTGATAACCGTTCGGTTTCGGGTTGGCGACATAATCGTCGAACTCATCCGGCAGATGGCGGAAATGAGTGTGCACAATCCCTAATGCGGCGTAACAATCCTGTAAACGCTCCACCACAATACGCACGGCACGCACGTCGAAGAGTTCGTCGAACGACAGGGATTTTTTCTGCATCTTGCGCCAGATGCTGTAGATATGCTTGGGACGGCCGTAAACATCAACTTTGATGCCCTCTTCGGCCATCGCATTTTTAACGGTCGACACAAAATCGTCGATGTACTGCTCACGGTCGATACGGCGTTCATGCAACAGTTTGGCAATGCGTTTGTATTCGTCAGGATGCAGATAACGGAAGCAGAAATCTTCCAGCTCCCATTTCAACTGGCCGATACCCAGACGGTTAGCCAGCGGCGCATAAATATTGGTACATTCTTTGGCCGCCAGTACGCGCTCTTCTTCCGGCGCATCTTTCACTTCGCGCAGATGAGCGATACGTTCAGCCAGTTTCAGCACCACGCAGCGGAAATCTTCCACCATCGCCAGCAGCATGCGGCGGACGTTGTCCACCTGCTCGGAAGCCATGGAATCGTTTTGCGTGGCTTTCAGCTGGCGGATGGCATCCATATCACGCACGCCATGTACCAGATCAGTAATGGCTTTACCGAACTGTTGGGTCAGGGTGTCTTCATCAATGATGCCGTCATCAACCAGCGGGAACAGCAGCGCCGCGCGCATACTGTCGTTATCCATGCTGAGGGTCGAGAGGATTTCAACCATCTCCAGACCGCGCCATAGCAGCAGCGAGGCGTCAGGATGGCCCTGCGTTTGTTGCTCGCAGTAGCGCCAGGTTTCGGCTAAACGCTCACATGATTGCTGGCTGGACAGTCCTAAACTATTGATCCAGTCGTCGAGCGCGAACTCGCCAGCCGTGTTCAGATGTGCACTTCTTACCGCAACCATACCCTCTCCCTACGTTTCTGACACAACACCTGTGTCAGACGGGTTGATAAACAGAGCCATCGATTCAAGGTGACCGGTGTGCGGGAACATATCCAGCATACGCACCCCGGCCAAACGATAACCCGCCTCCAACAAAATTTTACTGTCCCGCGCCAATGTTGTGGGGTTGCATGACACATACACCACACGCGCCGGGGCAAGCTTAACAATATGCGTCATCACGCCAGCAGCGCCACCCCGGGCCGGGTCCAGCAAGATTTTATTGAAACCTTGTGCCGCCCAGGGTTGTTTACTGACATCATCTTCCAGATTCTCATGGAAGAAGGACACATTCTCTAATCCATTATTCCGGGCATTATCTTGCCCATTCGCCACCAGTGTAGCAACACCTTCGACGCCGACAACCTGGTTAGCTCTTTTTGCCAGCGGAAGGGTGAAATTCCCCATCCCGCAGAACAAATCCAGCACGCGATCTTCCGGCGTCAGTTCCAGCCACTCCAGGGCCTGCGCCACCATTTGCTGGTTAACGGCATCATTCACCTGAATAAAATCGCGCGGGCCAAATTTCAGATTCAAACCATCAATCTGATAATAAGGGGGTTCGCCGCACAAAGGCTCCAGAGTCTCGCTGTCAGGCGCCAGAAAAATCGTTAACTGATGTTGCGCCGCAAACGCCGTCAGGCGCGTACGATCGGCTTCACTGAGCGGATCAAGATGACGCAGCACCAACAGCGGGCCGTTATCCGCCAGCACCATTTCCAGATGCCCGAGGCGTTTCGCCGCCGATAATGACGACAAACATTCCTGCACCGGCACCAGCAGTTGCTCCAGCTCAGGCCGCAGCACCGGGCAACGGGTAATCGCCACCAGATCGTTGGAGCCTTCCTGACGGAACCCCATCACCAGCGGGCCGCTGACGGCACCGGCTTTACGCCCCGGTTTAACGCCCGCAATTTGCAATCCCAGACGCGCACGACGGCGGTAACCGTATTGCGGACCGGCAATCACTGGCAGCGGATCCGCCAGAATACCGGTTTCGCGGGAAATCAGGCGTAATAACGCCGCTGATTTACTGCGCTGTTGCAGTGCCTCGCTGGCGTGCTGCTGTTGACACCCGCCGCAAGTGGAATAGTGCGGACACAGCGGTTTTACCCGATCGTCGCTGGTGGTCAGCAAACGCTTCAGCTTACCTTTGGCGTACTTGCTTTTATCTTCTGTTAAAGTGACTTCGGCCTGTTCGCCGGGCAGTAAACCACTGACAAATACGGCTTTGCCATTGTGGCGTGCCACACCTTGCCCGAAAGTATCGAGGTCGGTGGCGGTCACAGTTATCGTTTGCCGGGTCGTCACGCGACGGTTCGGAGAGTAGAATTGAGCCATTATTGTCGATTACACGCTGGTTTATTAAGCTTACTTTAGCTAATTCTCCCACATTGGAACCTCATGACCAAATATAGCCTTCGCGCACGGATGATGATCCTGATCCTGGCACCGACATTAATGATCGGTTTGCTGCTCAGCACCTTCTTTGTGGTGCACCGCTACAACGAGTTGCAGAACCAACTGACAGAAGCCGGAGCCAGTATTATCGAGCCTCTGGCAGTCGCAAGCGAATATGGCATGACGTTCCGGGAACGCGAACCGGTGAAACGGCTGATCAGCCGTCTGCACCGTAATCACTCTGATATTGTACGCAGCATCAGTGTGTTTGATGGCGAGAACAAACTGTTTGCCAGTTCGACCAGCCAGCATGATGACAGTCCGTTGCAGGTAAAACGCATCGAAGACATTCCGCGCGAGCTGACGAAAACCCGTTCCGGCGATGTGCTGATCCTGCGCACGCCCATTCAGGCTGAAAACCATACGGAAGCGGATGACGAAACCTTCAGTGCCTCGCCGGACAACCGGCTGGGTTATATCGCCATTGAACTGGATTTACGTTCGGTAAAACTGGCGCAATATCAGGAAGCGTTCGTATCCACCATGCTGTTATTGCTGTGTCTGGGTATCGCCACGCTGTTCGCTTACCGCCTGATGCGCGACGTGACAGGACCGATCCGTAATATGGTGAATACCGTTGACCGCATCCGCCGCGGGCAGCTCGACAGCCGCGTGGAAGGCAACATGCCGGGCGA
Source organism: Rahnella sp. NRRL B-41462 (assembly GCF_003263525.1). NCBI lineage: Bacteria > Pseudomonadati > Pseudomonadota > Gammaproteobacteria > Enterobacterales > Yersiniaceae > Rahnella > Rahnella sp. NRRL B-41462. Next base: position 44,948 of record NZ_JYDF01000016.1, read on the forward strand.
ACTGAGCATGCTAAAAAACGGCATTAACTCGATGGCGATGTCGCTGACGGCCTACCACGAAGAAGTGCAGCAGAATATCGATCAGGCAACGTCAGACCTGCGCGAAACGCTGGAGCAGATGGAAATCCAAAACGTCGAGCTGGATCTGGCGAAGAAACGTGCCCAGGAAGCGGCGCGTATCAAATCTGAATTCCTGGCCAATATGTCTCACGAGCTGCGTACCCCGCTCAACGGTGTGATCGGCTTTACCCGCCAGACACTGAAAACGCCGCTTTCGCCAACGCAGGCGGACTATCTGCAAACCATTGAGCGCTCCGCGAATCACCTGTTAACCATCATTAATGACGTGCTGGATTTCTCCAAGCTGGAAGCTGGCAAACTGGTGCTCGAGCATATTCCGTTCTCGCTGCGTGAAATGCTCGATGAAGTGGTTATTTTGCTGGCGCACACCGCGCATGATAAAGGTCTGGAACTGACGCTGAACGTCCACAACAACGTGCCGGAAAACGTGCTGGGCGATCCGATGCGCATGCAGCAAGTGGTGACTAACTTGCTGGGAAATGCGATTAAATTTACTGAAACCGGCAACATCGATATCAATGTCGAGCTGCGTTCGCAGAACAATTTGCAGGTGGAACTGGAAGTGCAGATCCACGATACCGGCATCGGGATTTCCGAACGTCAGCAGTCGCAATTGTTCCAGGCTTTCCGTCAGGCTGATGCCAGCATTTCGCGCCGACATGGCGGCACCGGATTAGGGCTGGTGATCACCCAGCGTCTGGTGAAAGAAATGGGCGGAGACATCAGTTTCTACAGCCAGCTGAACCGCGGTTCGACCTTCTGGTTCCACGTCACGCTCGAGCTGAATGAAAACCGTCATATTACGCCGGTTTCCATGAATCATCTTGAAGGCAAACGTCTGGCCTATGTTGAAGCCAATCCGGCGGCGGCGAAAGCCACGATGGAAATCCTGCAGGCCACACCGCTGGATATCACACATCGCACCACGCTGGCTGCGCTTCCTGAGCCATGGTACGACATCATGTTGTGCAGCATTCCGGTCAAACCGGATCAGGTTCTGGCGGACTACGAGGGTAAATTGCAGAAAGTGCTGGGCATGACACAGCACCTTCTGCTGGCGCTGCCGAGTCAGTTCCAGGTGGATGCCGAAGAATTGAAAAGGCGTGGCGTTCAGGCCTGTCTGATTAAACCGATGTCGAGTATCCGCCTGCTGCCGCTGTTGTTACATGAACAACAGGCTTCCGTCAGGGTGATCGGTAACGACGAAGATAAAACCTCGCGTCTGCCGCTGACCGCCATGGCGGTGGATGACAATCCGGCAAACCTCAAACTGATTGGCGCCTTGCTGGAAGAACTGGTGGAAACCACCGTGCTTTGTCACAGCGGTGAAGAAGCCATCGATGTCGCACGTCATACCGATCTGGATATTATTCTGATGGATATTCAGATGCCCGATATCGACGGCATTCGCGCCAGCGAAATCATCCACCAGATGGCGCGCCATGCCAAAACGCCGGTGGTGGCCGTCACCGCGCACTCGCTGAGCGGCGAGCGTGAACAGTTACTGAAACTGGGGATGGACGATTACCTGTCTAAACCCATTGATGAAAGCATGCTGAAAAATGTTCTGTCGCGCCATCATCAGCATCAGACACAGCTGGATTCACCGTTGCAGGCCAGCGAGTCACTCGCGCCGATCAGCACACTCGACTGGCAACTGGCACTGAGTCAGTCAGCCAATAAAGTCGCGCTGGCGCAGGATTTGCTGCAAATGCTGGTGGAGTTTCTGCCGCAGGTGGTAGAACGCGTGGAAGCCGTCACCCGTGGCGAACCGGACGACGATATTCTGGCGCTGATCCACAAGCTTCATGGCAGTTGCAGCTACAGCGGCGTACCCCGTCTGAAACGGCTGTGTTTCTACATTGAACAACAGCTTCGTCAGGGCGTCAGCGTGGAAACGCTGGAACCGGAATGGTTTGAACTGCTTGATGAAATTGACAACGTGAAGCGCGCAGCAGTGGCGTATTTACCGAGGTAGTCATTAAAAAGATTAACGCCCGGCATCGTCCGGGCGTTTTCGTGTCGTCAGAACCAGGTCGTCACCGCGCCGGTCACATCCCACTGTTCATTCACCAGCAACAACTGACGCCATTTGTCGAACGTCAGGCACGGATGACAGATATCAAACACCAGCATGTCGCCGACTTTCAAATCCGCATCTTCCGGGATCGACATAAACGCATGCTGATCCATCATCGCGAACACCTTCCAGTCGTCAGGCGCGGGCACCACCGTGGTGTATCCGGCCTGTGTGGCGCTGCGCGGACGAAAATGTCCGGCCGCTTTCGGGTATCCGGCATCATAACCGGCATCACGTTTGCCGAACGCAATAATGGCCCTGCCCGGTTCCGGCAACGACTGCACGGCTGCCCAGACCTGCAACGCTGGCTGTAAACTGCTGTTCATTTCACGCGCCACCGGATTGCTGGTTTGCATGCGTTCCAGCGCCGCCTGATACGCGCCAACGTCGTGTGTCACGTAACAACCGGAACGCAGAATGATATCCAGCACGTAGCGTTTTTCTGCATCAAGATGGGTTTCTTCCCGCGTCAGTTCCTCGGCAACAACATCGAACCAGGCGGAACCTGCACCGGTCAAAATCACCTGGGGTTCAGCAAATTCTCCGGCCTGCGCCAGCGCTTCGGTACGTGTCATCACGTGACGCAGGAAGCTGCGGATCACCGCTTCATCATTGCTCACGCCTTCATAAAGCTCGACGCCGACCAGCGCCAGTGACTGCGGCCAGCGCTTCACCGCCGCCAGTACGTCGGCTTCCTGTTGTTCGGTGCGAATACCGGTGCGCCCGCCCGTTATGCCGTACTCAAACATCACCCGCAGTTTCTGCCGCTGGCTGGCAAAATAGTGCCCGAGCGCATCGGCGTTCTCAGCAGAATCCACGATGCAGGTAAAATCAAATGCCGGGTCATCACGCAGCAACCCGGCAATGATTGCCATGTTGCCTTTCCCCACCAGCTGATTCGCCATGATCACTTTGCGCACACCGTGCCGGAACGCGGCATCAACCTGCGGTGCCGTTGCCAGCGTGATGCCCCATGCGCCGAATTCCAGCTGCATCTGATACAACTCAGGGCTCATGGTGGTTTTGCCGTGCGGTGCCAGTTTGAGCTGATAACGCTGGATAAATTCACGCATCCAGGAAAGGTTGTGTTCGATTCTCTCTTCGAGCAGCACCGCCACCGGCAGGCTGACGTCTTCACGCAGGATATTCCAGCCCTGTTCACGGATATCGCGCATGCGCGCACCGTCACTCAGCGGCCCCAGCCCTTTCGTTTGCGTATTAACCGGCTGCTGTGAAAAATCGATCTCTGACATACGTGTTTTCTCATTGGCGAATGTCTTTAAAACCTAACGTAAAACCGAGGGAAATAAAATACAAAAACCGGCGCAGGCTGGGCCTGAACACCGGTTTTATATCCTGAGTGCTGTCGGTTAAAGCTTTTGCGATAACTTAATAGTGGCGGCAATATTTCGTGCTGATTTACGCAAGTTGTCTGCGGCGTTTTTCAGGGCATCATCGAGCGTACAAATGCTGTAGAGCACGCTGAAAACAGCATCCAGACCATGGTCGTAAACGACATCAACATCTTTTGTCAGACTGCCGGCAATACCAATCACGGGCTTGTTGTAACGTTTAGCCACCCGTGCCACACCAATTGGCACTTTGCCATTGATGCTCTGACTGTCAATCCGCCCTTCACCGGTAATCACCAGCGTGGCATCTTTCACCAGTTCATCCAACCCCAGCGCATCGGTGACGATCTCAATGCCCTGGCGCAGTTCGGCATGACAGAACCCGTAAAGTGCCGCTCCCATGCCACCGGCAGCACCGGCTCCGGGAACATGCTCAACGTCGATACCCAGATCCTGTTTGATCACCCGGGCGTAATGATGCAGATAGCCGTCGAGCTGTTCGATCATCTCCGGTGTTGCCCCTTTTTGCGGGCCAAAGATGGCAGAAGCTCCGTCTTTGCCGGTCAGCGGATTCGTGACGTCACAGGCCACTTCAAAGCGGCATGTTTTAATTCGCGGATCCAACCCGCTGATATCAATGTGGTGCAGTTTTTCCAGCTCGCCTCCGCCCTGACCAATAGATTTGCCATCTTTGGTCAGCAACTTCGCGCCCAGCGCCTGCATCATGCCAGCGCCACCATCGTTGGTAGCGCTGCCACCAATCCCGATAATGCAGTGTTTTACGCCGTGGCCGAGAGCAGAATGGATCAGTTCCCCTGTACCATACGACGTGGTTTTCAGCGGATTACGTTGCGCCGGAGGAACACTTTCCAGCCCGCTGGCCGCCGCCATTTCGATGAAAGCGATTTTCTCATCACCTGAAAGGCCAAAAAACGCTTCAAGCGGGGTGCCCAGTGGTCCGGTGACATTCACCTTCACCACACGCCCACCGGTAGCCGCCACCATGGCCTCTACCGTGCCTTCGCCGCCATCGGCAACCGGCAACTTGACGTACTCTGCCTCGGGGAAAATCTCACGGAACCCACTCTCGATGGCTTTTGCCACATCCAAAGCAGACAAACTTTCTTTGTATGAATCCGGTGCGATCACTATTTTCATAAAGTCATTACCTTCATAAACTGCACGCGCCGATGTGGAAAAGCGTCCTGTCAGTTTTGCATCCTGCCTGAAGGGCCGCGCGCCGGCCGTGTTCATTCAGCGCCGCGCGTCCGCCGCAGACTAACGGGTAACTTCAACCTTCGCTAAGGTTTCATAATAGCGTGCAATAGCGCTATGGTCAGATTGCCCATGACCATCCGCTTTCAATGCCTGCATCATTTCCATGACCAGCGAGGTCAGAGGCAGTTGTGCGCCGACGCTGTGTGAGGTGTCCAGTGCGTTCGCTAAATCTTTGATGTGTAAATCAATACGGAAGCCCGGTTTGAAGTTGCGATCCATCACCATCGGCGCTTTCGCTTCCAGCACGGTACTGCCTGCCAGACCACCACGAATTGCCTGGAAAACCAGATCCGGATCCACGCCCGCTTTGGTTGCCAGCACCAGTGCTTCTGACATCGCCGCAATGTTCAGCGCCACAATCACCTGGTTCGCCAGCTTGGTCACGTTGCCCGCACCAATATCACCGGTATGCACCACCGAACCCGCCATGGATTTCATGATTTCATAGCATTTATCAAACACAGCTTTGTCGCCACCCACCATCACGGACATGGTGCCGTCGATGGCTTTTGGTTCACCACCGGAGACCGGCGCATCGAGCATCGCGATTTGTTTAGCGGCCAGCGCCTCACTGATTTCACGACTTGCCAGCGGCGCGATAGAACTCATGTCGATGAAAATGGTGCCCGGACGAGCGCCTTCAATCAGACCATTTTCGCCCAGCGCCACGTCTCTCACCTGCGGCGAGTTTGGCAGCATGGTGATGATCACATCAGAAACCGCAGCCACCGCTTTTGGTGTGTCTGCGGCTGTCGCGCCGAGTTGGACAATCTCGCCGACGGTATCCTGATTGCGGTCCATAACGACCAGCTCGTAACCTGCTTTCAGCAGGTTTTTGCTCATAGGCTTGCCCATGATGCCTAAACCAATAAAGCCAATTTTCATTCGGGTATCCTCTTTATATTGATGTAATGAGAGCGGATCACTGGGTGAAGCGATCGCACAGCGCCTGTGTGCCTGCACGGAAAACGCCTAAATCACTGCCGACAGCCACGAAGGTCGCTCCCCACTCCAGATAACGGCGCGCATCCGCTTCAACCGGTGCCAGAATACCGCTCGGTTTGCCATGCGCTTTTGCACGCGCAAAAATGTGACGGATAGCGGCCTGCACGTCCGGGTGTCCGGCGTTGCCCAGATGCCCCATGCCTGCGGCCAGATCACTCGGGCCGACGAAAATGCCATCGATGCCATCAACGGCAGCAATCGCGTCCAGATTATCGACGCCCTGCTGGCTTTCGATTTGCACCATCACCGCGATGTTGTCATTGATGCTGTTGAAGTAATCCGGCACGGTGCCGAACATGTTGCTGCGGTGGGAAACGGAAACGCCGCGGATCCCGGCAGGCGGATAACGGGTAGAAGCAACGGCCAGCTCAGCCTGTTCCTGTGTTTCCACAAACGGCACCAGGAAATTGTAGAAACCGATATCCAGCAGACGTTTAATCACCACCGGATCGTTGAATTGCGGACGAACTACCGGCGCGCTGCGGCTGCCTTTCAGCGCCATCAGCTGCGGCACAAAAGTGCTAACATCGTTTGGCGCGTGTTCGCCGTCGAGCAGCAGCCAGTCAAAACCTGCGAGGCCAAGCACTTCGGTTGAGATCGGGCTGGATAATGCTGACCAACAGCCAATCAGGGTTTTCCCTTGCAATAAGTCCTGGCGGAACCGGTTTGGAATCATTTGATTACTCATATCTGACCTCATAAAAGGGGGCAGAGCCGGGATGCCCGGATTACCCCGCATCGCAATTTACTATTTCTTAAGTTCCAGACGTTTGATATCGCCGACCACCAGCAGATAGCAAAGCATCGCCATCAGTGCTGAACAGCCCACAAAAATTAATGCCATATTGAAAGAATGCAGACCTTTCACGATGTAGCCGATCACCAGCGGCGTCACGATGGAGGCCACGTTACCGAACACGTTGAAGATGCCGCCGCACAGACCGATGACTTCTTTTGGCGCAGTATCCGCAATCACTGGCCAGCCGAGCGCTCCGAAGCCTTTACCGAAGAACGCCAGCGCCATCAGGGTGACGACCAGTACGTTATTGTCCGTGTAGTTACACAAAATGATGCTGGTGGCTAATAACATGCCCAGCACGATAGGAATTTTACGCGCCACGGTCAGCGAATAGCCGCGTCTGATCAGAAAATCTGAGAACACGCCACCCAGCACACCGCCCGCAAAACCACACAGCGCAGGAATTGCGGCAATCATCCCCACTTTAAGAATAGACATGCCCTTTTCCTGAACCAGATAAATCGGGAACCAGGTCAGGAAGAACCACGTAATACTGTTAATGAAATACTGTCCGAAGAAGATCCCAAGCATCATGCGGCTGCTCAGCATCTGACGAACGTAGCTCCATTTCGGGCCACTTTTCGCGCTGTCCGTTTTCTTGTGGTCGATATCAACAACGGCACCGCCGTCTGTCAGATACTCCAGCTCACTTTTAGAAATATGTGGATGTTCCGGCGGGTTGTGAATGAATTTGATCCACACCAGCGTCAGCACAAAACCCAGCACGCCCATCACGATGAAAACATGTTCCCAGCCCCAGGCATAAGTCAGCCAGCCCAGCAAAGGCGAAAACAGTGCCAGTGAGAAATACTGTGCGGAGTTAAAAATCGCGGAAGCCGTGCCGCGTTCAGTGGTCGGGAACCAGGCAGCCACAATACGGGCGTTCGCCGGGAAGGATGGAGCTTCGGAGAAACCGAGCATGAAACGCAACATGAACAGCGTCAGTGCGCCGTACGCCAGCGGGAACCAGCCCACAAAACCCTGCAACAGGGTGAACAGCGACCAGAAGAACAGGCTGTAGGTGTACACTTTTTTGGAGCCAAATCTGTCCAGCAGCCAGCCGCCGGGCAATTGCATAATCAGATAAGCCCAGCCGAACGCGGCAAATATTTGTCCCATGTCGGCAGCATCCAGGCCCAGCTCACGCGCGACCTCGGTTCCCGCGATAGAGAGCGTGGCGCGGTCAGCGTAATTCACCGCCGTGATTAAAAAGATAATCAGCAAAATATAGTAACGGATATGGGTCCGTACCTTACTTTGCGCGATTGTCCCGGACTGAGATTGAATGTTCATGGTGACCCTCATTGTCATAATGCGAAAATTTTTCAGGGAGCTCACCGTTATTGAAATAACGTTTTTCGTTCACCTGTGGTTATTCGCCGTACAGCGTCTTAATTCGAAACAGGCAATAAACACTTTATTTATGATCGCCTGAAATTTACCTGTATTACTTTCAACGTCACCTTCAGAGGGCCAATACAGTATAAAAAGGAGGCCACGAAATAACACTGTGCATTCGCCCAAGAATAGCCCCGTTGATTGTGACTATTCTTTTGCATCCACACATCGGTGTGGGAGGAGAATCACAGATTGTGCGGAACCGATAACCGCTCAAATCAAAGGGTGATTTACATCACATTTATTCTGTCACCTGCCACACAGAATGACGTTCATCGGGCAAAAAGCTGGTCAGTTGCACAATGAGGTTGCCGGAAGACTGCCTTATAATGGATGCCATACCCTGTATTACCAGAGCATGTTTACAAGAACATTATTGAGCGTCAACTTCAGATAATTTACCGGAATTTTTTGTTCCGGGATGTTTAATAAACGCGGAGACAGTTATGTCACGTAATAAAGATAAAGAACACGCTACCGAAGCGCTTTTTATTAAAGTTCATGAAAGCGATAACGTGGCGATTATTGTGAATGACAACGGCTTAAAAGCCGGCACCCGATTTGCGAACGGTCTGGAATTAATTGAGCATATTCCGCAAGGCCATAAAGTGGCGTTAGAACCCATTGCTAAAGGCGGCGATATTATTCGTTACGGAGAAGTCATTGGTTATGCCGTACGGGATATCGCGCAGGGCAGCTGGATTGATGAATCCCTGGTGGAATTACCGGTCGCCCCTGAACTTTACAGCCTGCCGCTGGCCACCCGTGTGCCACCCGCGCTGCCACCACTCGAAGGCTATACCTTTGAAGGCTACCGCAATGCCGACGGCAGCGTCGGCACCAAAAATCTGCTGGGAATCACCACCAGTGTGCACTGCGTGGCGGGCGTAGTGGATTACGTAGTGAAAATCATTGAACGTGATTTGCTGCCGAAATTCCCCAACGTCGACGGTGTCGTGGCACTGAATCATTTGTACGGTTGCGGTGTGGCGATTAACGCCCCTGCGGCCATTATCCCGATCCGCACCATCCACAATCTGGCGCTGAACCCGAACTTTGGCGGCGAAGTCATGGTGGTCGGTCTGGGCTGTGAGAAGCTGCAACCCGAGCGCCTGCTGGAAGGCACGCCGGATGTGCAGGCGATTTCACTCGATGACACGCACATTGTGCGTTTGCAGGATGAGCAACATGTCGGTTTCCAGTCGATGGTTGACGATATCCTGACGGTCGCACAATTTCATCTGGAACGCCTGAACCGCCGCCAGCGCGAAACCTGTCCGGCTTCCGATCTGGTTGTGGGCACACAATGCGGCGGCAGTGATGCCTTCTCCGGTGTCACCGCCAACCCGGCAGTCGGTTACGCTTCGGATTTGCTGGTGCGCTGCGGTGCAACAGTGATGTTTTCAGAAGTCACAGAAGTGCGCGACGCTATCCATCTGCTGACACCGCGTGCAGCGGACGTCGACGTGGGTAAACGTCTGCTGGAAGAAATGGCCTGGTACGATAATTATCTGTCGCTGGGACAGACCGACCGCAGCGCCAACCCGTCTCCGGGCAACAAAAAAGGCGGTCTGGCTAACGTGGTTGAAAAAGCACTGGGTTCGATTGCTAAATCCGGTACCAGTGCGATTTCAGAAGTGTTGTCTCCGGGACAACGTCCGACCAAAAAAGGCCTGATTTACGCCGCCACACCGGCCAGCGATTTCGTCTGCGGGACACAGCAACTGGCTTCCGGTATTACCGTTCAGGTATTCACCACCGGACGCGGTACGCCATACGGCCTGCTTGCCGTGCCGGTGATTAAAATGGCAACACGTACCACGCTGGCAAACCGCTGGCACGATCTGATGGATATCAATGCCGGGACAATTGCGACCGGTGATGCCACCATCGAGGATGTGGGCTGGGAGTTGTTCCACTTCATTCTGGACATCGCCAGCGGCCGCAAAAAAACCTGGTCAGACACCTGGGGCATCCATAATGCGCTGGCGGTGTTTAACCCGGCGCCGGTGACCTGATCTCGATTAAGCTAAGTAACTGAATTTAGAGCACGCTTACTCGGATTTAGTATACGAATATTTATGCGTTCATTTCATAATGAGTTCTGATGACTAAGAACTCATTATGAGTTAATACAGAAGCCTAGTTACAATCAAAAATAACGAAATGGTTAATATATTAATACAACAATTTCACTCATAATAATCTAACATTTACTGCAATGTCACATCCTCACTCATAAACCACCATCTAAAAAATAAACCTTCTAAAAATCATACCAAAATCCAGTTGAATTCATCATTGTAATTAAAAATCTATTACGGCAGTTACATCACAGATAAATATATCACCAACCAACATTAAAACACCCCCCCTATTAATAAGGTATATAAAAATGGATTAATTTTAAAAATGTATAATTGAATTACCACCTCGAATAATTAACAACCAAATGAAATAATTGAACTTGGTTACTATTAACATACCAAGCATACAGCACACTCCAAAGAATGAAAAAATCATTAAAATCAAAAAGTTAAATATTAATGAATTAATTTATTGTTCTTCATCATCTTTTCACATTTTTTTACTTGAATTTAAAATTAAAACAATGACTATTACACATTGTAATATATGAATTTCTTGATAAAAATGGAAAAAAAGATGCTAGAAGAAAGAAGAGTGTTATGTACCGTTGAAAAGGGCTATAGCTCAGAAAGAGAAGAACAAATTGGTAAGCTGAGAGTTTACTTCGAAATATTTAGCACTGGTGATATATTCCCTATAAACCATAATGAGTTTTTTTGCGAGACTGAACAAGTTTTTGTAACCGGAGGATATAGTGAAATAAAGGAAAAATTTAAGAATAATTTATTCGAAGTCATTTGCACACCAACAAACTTTGAAAAGAAGGATGGGGATTGCAAATATGTCACTCGCGCAAGCTCTTGTGAGGAAATAAAAGGATTACAAGCCTGCCAAATATATGATTGTGAGTTACCATCGCCCGACAACCCAATAATTATTGTAAATGACCGCCCATCAACTAAAACGCTAATGATTCGAGAAAATGGCTTTGTTTATGGCCCTTTTGATTATGTAAATAATTATGACGAAAAAACAGACAAACATCTTTTATCTTTAAAATCAATTAGTACCCCACTTAGTAAAATACCACAATATCATATTGGAAAAATAGGAATTCAAAAGTGTATTGCATACATAGTTGAAAGCCCATTATTTAGAGTTACTTTTTTAGCAAACATAAAAAAAGTATTTGAAAATATTGATGAAGAAATAGACTTCATAACTGACGACCAAATAATATCTACATATGGGAATAAAGTCGCGCAAAACTCTGATATTAGAAATTTCACCAAAGGTACTATTGCACAAATAAGAAAACACTACTCATCATCAAACGAATACAGAACCTTTCCACAACGCTTTATTAGATTATTTAGATGCCTAGAGAATGCGAATGCATGGGATGAAACCAGAACAGATCTTATTCAAAGTTTTCTGGCAACACCTCAAGGAAAAGAAGTTCTTACAAATTATATATCTGAAAATAGAGATGAGTATTTTAGAAATGAAAAAGTTGGATATATTAAAAGGATCGAAGAGGAGACGAACAAACAGCAAGAACTTCTGAAAGAACTTTCTGATAAGAGAGAGTCGCTTGAGGCTGACATTAGAAAAAAAACACGAGAAAGAAATGAATTTGAAGTAAATAATGGCACTAACATTTCCAATCTCACTGATGAGCAAAAAAAGAAGATTGAAATTCAAATCACTTCTGAGAAAGAAAAACTAGACATTTTAGTTAATGAGATAAAAAGTGTCGAGGCAAAACATAAGACATTAAAAAAATATGATAATTTGAGTGAAGAGATAGATAATTTAGAAAAAGAAAGAGATCGTGCCAGAGATAAGAAAAAACGCATGGAAGAGCAAGTTGACGATGTAGCTGCAAAATTAAAAGAAAGTAATGAGGTTCTAACAAGCCGACTTGTCAAGCTGAAACCTGATGTTGATGCTTTATGCGGTCTTAGACCTCGTTCTGAGAATAAGATACTAGACTATGATGTGGGCATTAAATCGAGTTACTCTTCGTCAGATATTGAAGATATTCGTGAAGATTTAATTGATAGTGTTCTCGACTCTCTAAATAAACAAGGCCGAAAAACCGATTATTCTACCGCAGCTAATATTTTAACTACTATATCTCAATGTCAATTCACTTTGTTTAGTGGCCTACCAGGAACAGGTAAAACCTCATTGGCGAAAATGCTGGGGAATTGCTTAGGATTAAAAAATAGATTTTTAAATATTCCCGTAGCCCGTGGTTGGACAAGCTCCAGAGATGTTATAGGTTTTTATAATGCTTTGTCTCAATCTTTTTCACCAGCTTCTACTGGGTTATTCGATCTGGTAAAACAGCTTGATTATGAATTAGAGCATGAGATCGAGTCCGCAGCAGCCATAATTCTTTTAGACGAATTCAATCTATCTCAACCAGAACACTATTTTAGTCCATTCTTAGAAATGGCGGATCCTGAATCTAAAAGAATATTGACAACAGGTAACCCAGAACAACCTTACTTAAAATTACCAGAATATTTAAGATTTTTAGGGACAATTAATCAGGATGAGTCAGTACAATCCTTAACCCCACGATTGCTTGATCGAGCTGCTATTATCAGTTTTGATGATTTTGAATTGAATTATGATTTGAGCATTCTTGGTTCTGAAATTATTTCTGAATTCAATCCTGAAGCTATGAGTGGTAGAAAGTTTATTGAAATTTTCAGTCCAAGCAGTTTGGAAGTTCCACCAGACATTGAGAAAACCCTTCAATCAATAATTTTAATCTTACGAGATGACCGCTCTGAGTATGGCATGCCCGTAATTATTTCCTATAGGAAAATTAAAGCAATAAGAGCATATTACAATGTCGCAGGGCCATTGATGTCAATGGAAAGTCGCCATTTGGCTCTAGATTACGCGGTGAGCCAACATATAATCCCACTATTAAATGGCTATGGACAAAATTTCGGTAAGAGACTTGAGGCACTGTTACTCACATTACCAGATGAAATGGATAAGTCTCAAAAGATGCTAAAAAGAATTTTGAGTCATGGTAATCAAAATATGCATAGCTACGGGAATAACTTATGATTCAGTGGCAAGTTTATATAAACGAATTAGATAATTCGGTCTGCTTTGATATTAATCAGGGTGATAGAATTCAAATTAGAGAGGTTGACCGATTGCTTTTTACGGTTCGGCTGAGCTCTGAAGAATTTTCTACGAAAGGGGCACCAACGATTGTTGTGGGTGATATACCATTATTAATGATTGCCGAAAACATAACTAATAATGAATTCACCTTTACATCTAGCGAACCTATAACTTCGCATAAATCGAAATACTTTTATAATTTTTTTGGTGAAAGTGAGGTGACATTATTTTTTGATAATGAATATGATTCAGCTGTAACTGCAACATTTGATATACTAGCAAGAAAAGAAAATGCTAATATGGCTAATGAAATGTTAGGCTTTTTGACCGATAATTTAGTAGATGCAGTTGCTATTTGCTTCTCTCGTAGCAAAAATGGCGCTGATCTTTCAGGGACTGAAGGTTATAAATTTAACAAATTAGATGCAATTAGTAATGCAGCTGATTTTTTTAGTGATTCTATTATTAATTTTTCTAGAGATAACAAGTATATTCTAAATTCAGATATGACTCTATCAGAGCAAGGTCAACCTACTGGACCTGATTCCATTTATTGGGCATTAACAAATTTAGATAAACTTTCCCCTGCCTCTCATAATGATGTAAACATTTACTTCAATAACAGAGGATATTACTTTGAAAAACAGCCTAAAGAGATTATCACTAAAGATACAGATGTTTTTGAAAATAGAGTGATCAATACGTTTTTAATGCAGTCAGAATTATTTTTATTTGATCTAATAAATGAATATAAAATCAATAATTTTATTGAAGCCAGCATTTTTGATACCGAATATGTCCGCTTTGACCATACTATGTCTAAATTTTCAAGAATAGCACTCGATGTTAAGATAAAAGAAATTGAGAAGCTAATAAATAGAGTTAGAGGTCTTAGAAAAATATATTTAAAGATTATCCCTTCCAAAGTAAGAGGTGTATTCCTTCCTAAAATCACATCGTATGTTGCAAAAAAAACACACTATAGAAATGCATTCCAGCATATTGAAAAATATTACAAATCTCACGCACCAAAATTCAACAATAACAAAATGCTTCTAGGCCTTAAGAACCTTTCCATTATATATGAACTAACTTCCCTTCTGATATTACATAAAATAATTCAGGAAGTTTTTGAAGTAAATGTTAGCATGCAAAACTACCGCTATCATGCGGAAGACTTACCTTTCGGTGGTGTAGATAAAGAAAGACCTTCTGGGGTTATCAATAACCATTTTTTATTTTCTAGTAATGAATATCAGATTGAGTTGTTATACGAGGCCAAAATATATCCATATAGTTCTAGTAGTCAACCTGGTGATTTCATTGATACAAGTAATACCTATGGTTCAAGTAGATATGGGAAACATCATTACTGCCCAGACTTCATTGTTAAAATTTACTCAAAAAAATGGGGTCGACCATTTACATTAATCCTTGACTCTAAATTTAAAGACCTTAATACTATCAAAGAATATGATATAAACTCACTAACTAATAAATACCTACTGAACATTCATTGTGTTGGTAATGATGGACGTCTTTTAATGTCACCTGTAGATATGCTTATCATTCTTTTTGCTCATGAAAAAAATGGAAACTTGCTGAGAACAGTATCACCTAGACATTGCATCACGGGAAAGTACCCCGTGTTACCGCAATCAACAGCGCTAGTATTTCATACGAGAGAAACAGAACTACTCAAGAACCACCTTATCGGACTGAAAAACACCATGAACAGTTTCTCAAACTATATAATATAGTCCTATACTCCCTATTATTTATATAAGGAAGAATTGATTAATTTAGTTTAATAGAGAAAATGCATAGTTCAATCTATTATCTGCTTCAGAAGCTATTCAAAACATTTAAAATATATGCATAAAACCTTAGAATATATTTATATGTATTAAATAACATCAAATCAGATAAACGAAAGGCCAGCAATGCTGGCCTTTTTTGTGCGTCTGATTTGATTCACAACTTACTGCGCCGCAGCGGCACCGGTTTGTTCTGCACCCACCAGCCCGACTTTCAGGTAACCGGCTTTACGCAAGTTATCCATCACGCTCATCAGCGTTTCGTAATCGACACTTTTGTCCGCGCGGAAGAAAATCGTACTCTGCTTGTTACCCTGAGTACGCTGATCCAGCATCGCGGTCATATTATCGCTGTTCACGGGCGTGTCGCCGAGGAACAGTTGCTTGTCAGCTTTCACCGACAGGAAAATCGGTTTCTCCGGACGCGGCTGCTGTTTTGCCGTCGAAGCCGGTAAATCCACCCGCACATCAACGGTGGCCAGCGGTGCCGCCACCATGAAGATGATCAGCAATACCAGCATGACGTCGATAAAAGGCGTGACGTTGATGTCATGCATTTCACCACTTTCGTCGATATCGTCGTTTAACCGAATAGCCATAATCTGTTCTTACCCTACGCGTAACTGACCTGTCTGACCGCGTGGCGCATTGCCTTCGCTGGCAGCCAGATCCAAATCACGGCCCTGTAACAGGATAATCTGCGCCGCCACATCGCCTACCTGATGACGGTAAGAGGTGATGGTACGGGCGAAAATATTGTAGATGACCACCGCAGGGATGGCTGCAACCAGACCCACAGCCGTGGCCAGTAAGGCTTCGGCGATACCCGGTGCGACGACCGCCAGATTGGTAGTCTGCGTCTGTGCGATACCGATGAAGCTGTTCATGATGCCCCATACGGTACCGAACAGGCCGACGAAGGGAGAGATTGCTCCGATGGTCGCCAGAATACCGTTGCCACGGCCCATGTAACGACCCGCGGCGCTGACGCGGCGCTCAAGGCGAAAACCGGTACGCTCTTTAATGCCGTTGTTGTCAGTCGATCCGGCAGACAGTTCCAGCTCGTTCTGCGCATCGCGTATCATCTGCGCGCTGATGCTGCTGGCAGCGAAACTTTCAGCCTGCTCGGCGGCTTCGTCCAGCGTACGAACGGAGGACAACGCATCAAATTCACGGCGCATACGGCGTTTGCCCGTGAAGACTTCCGCACCCTTGCTAAATAACAATGCCCAGGTGACCACAGAAGCCAGCAGCAGACCGATCATGACGGTCTTCACCACCACATCAGCGTGATGGTACATGCCCATAACAGACAAATCGGTTGGGATCACGGGTGCCGTCTCTGCTGGCGCGGGTTGCATCACCGGAGCTGGCGTTGCGTCACCGGTCGCCGGTGCGTCAGCCGTTGCAGGTTGAGTTGCTGCAGAATTGACGGCTTGTCCCGCCGGCGTCGCAGGTGCAGCCATCGCGTTGCCGCTCAGACCAGCAACCAACATTAACGACATCAGTAATGAGGTCGCCTCTTTCATCTTATTGCGAGCCGTTTTCACGCGTCGCCTCCAGCCAGAATCAGTGTGTAGAAGGAATGAATAACGCCGAATGATATCAAAGAAAAAGGCCTAATTGATAGTCGTTCTCATTATTATTTACATTGTCCCGCCTGCCGCCCGACGTGTCATTGACAGATGACAAGGTTTTTCCTGTTTGTACAAAGGTTGAACAATTTAACCTCCGTCACACTTTCAAAAAAAATCACACAGTAAATCAATCATCTGAGCTTCATTACTCAAGTTAAAACAACGTTTTAAATATTAAGCAACAGCTTTTTACATTTGTTACGAGTTTGTGATAACGCTCAAATACCGCACAACAAAAAATAGGATAAAGTGCATTCACTGGCGAAGACCTCACACCGGCACGTCATGCATCCCTATCATTTAAAAGCTTATTCAGACATTTTTCAAAATGAACCGGCAACGCCTCTGCGCCCGTCCTGTTCGATACTTGTTCACATTTATCTTTCCCTTACCGAGTACCCTGGAGACAAACTGATGAAAATGCAAAAAGCACTTCTCAGCCTTTGCCTGAGTTCCGCGACCCTCTTATTTACGCATGGCGTGTCAGCACAAACGCTGAAAGCCGCCGACGTGCATCCGCAAGGCTATCCCAACGTGGTCGCCGTCCAGCACATGGGCGAAAAACTGCAAAAGCAAACAGACGGACGCCTCGAAATTAAAACGTTTCCGGGCGGCGTGCTGGGAGATGAAAAGCAGGAAATTGAACAGGCGCAGCTCGGTGCGCTGGATATCATCCGTGTGTCGATGACGCCGGTTGCTTCGATTTTGCCAGAAATTAATGTCTTCACCCTGCCCTATATTTTCCGCGACGAAGACCATATGCACAAAGTGCTCGACGGTCAGATCGGTAAAGAAATCGGCGATAAAATCACCAACAATCCGAATTCGCGACTGGTTTTTCTCGGCTGGATGGATGGCGGGACGCGTAACCTGATCACCAAAAAACCGGTGGTGAAACCGGAAGATTTGCACGGCATGAAAATCCGCGTACAGGGCAGTCCGATTGCGCTGGCAACGCTGAAAGCGATGGGTGCCAATCCGGTGGCGATGGGCGTCAGTGAAGTGTTCAGCGGCATGCAGACCGGCGTCATTGACGGCACCGAAAACAACCCGCCAACCTTTGTCGCCCATAACTACCTGCCGGTAGTGAAAAACTACACCTACAGCCGCCATTTCATCATCCCGGAGCTGTTCCTGTATTCAAAAGTGAAATGGGACAAACTGAAACCGGAAGACCAGCAGTTAATCCTCAAACTGGCGAAAGAAGCACAGGACGAACAGCGCGAACTGTGGAAAGCCTATAACGAGAAAGCCCTCGCCACGATGAAAGCGGGCGGCGTGAAATTCTATGAGATTGACCCCGCGACGTATGTCAAAGCCACGCAATCCGTGCGCGATGAATTCGGCAAAGACCATCAGGATCTGATGCAGCAAATCGCTGACGTGAAGTAAACCCTGACACCGGCAGCCTGCGGGCTGCTTCTTTCTGATCTTTCGCCGGGGGATTTATGGTTTCGAGTTATCACACCCTGATGGACATTCTTTACCGCTGCGCGATGTGGATCGCGGGCATCGCGTTGCTGCTGATGGTGGCGGTGATCCCGGTTGGGATCTTTGCCCGTTACGTGATGAACAGCGCCCTGTCGTGGCCGGAGCCGATCGCGATTATGTGCATGGTGACGTTCACCTTTATCGGAGCCGCTGTCAGTTACCGCGCTGGTTCACACATCGTCGTTGCGATGGTCACTGACCGCCTGCCACCTGCGCTGAAAAAATTCTCTGCCCTGTTGGCTGACCTGATGATGCTGGCCATCAGCGTGTTTATTTTCTGGTACAGCCTGCAATTGTGCAGTGAACTCTGGCAACAGCCGGTGGCGGAATTCCCGCTGCTGACCGCCGGACAGACCTATCTGCCGCTACCTATAGGTTCTGCACTGACGTTGTTATTCATCATTGAGCAGATCATTGCCGGCCCGCAACATCAGCGGCCTGTGGTGATGCTGGGCAATTCTGACGCCTGACCGGAGCCTGTTATGGATGCATTAATCTTGTTGTTAACGCTGGCAGTGATGCTGGCGATTGGCGTGCCGGTCGCTTACGCCGTCGGGCTGAGCGCGCTGGCAGGAGCCTGGTGGATTGACCTGCCGTTTGAAGCGCTGATGATCCAACTGACCAACGGCGTGAACAAATTTTCACTGCTGGCGATCCCGTTCTTTATTCTGGCAGGCGCGATCATGGCCGAAGGAGGGATCGCCCGCCGGCTGGTCAGTTTTGCCTACATCTTTGTCGGGTTTATCCGCGGCGGGCTGTCGCTGGTGAACATTGTGGCCTCAACCTTTTTTGGCGCGATCTCCGGTTCTTCCGTGGCGGATACCGCATCGATCGGGTCGGTGATGATCCCGGAAATGGAGAAGAAAGGTTATCCGCGTGACTTTGCGGCGGCGGTCACCGCCAGCGGCTCGGTACAGGCGATCCTGACGCCACCCAGCCACAACTCGGTGATTTACTCGCTGGCGACCGGCGGTACGGTGTCGATTGCCGCGCTGTTCATCGCCGGTATTTTGCCCGGTTTACTGCTCAGCCTGACGCTGATGGTGATGTGCGTGGTGTTTGCTCACAAACGCGGTTACCCGAAAGGTGAGCGCGTGCCGTTCCGCCAGGCGCTGAAGATTTTTATCGACACGCTGTGGGGGCTGATGACCATCGTGATCATCATGGGCGGCATTCTCAGCGGAATATTTACCGCGACGGAATCCGCAGCGATCGCGTGTTTGTGGTCATTCTTCGTCACCATGTTTATCTACCGCGATTACAAGTGGAGCGAACTACCGAAACTGATGTATCGCACGGTGAAAACCGTCAGCATCGTGATGATCCTGATAGGGTTTGCCGCCAGTTTTGGCGCAGTCATGACTTACATGCAGTTGCCGATGCGCATCACCGAATTCTTCACCTCGATCTCTGACAACAAGTACGTGATCCTTATGTGGATCAACATCATGCTGCTGGTGATCGGCACACTGATGGACATGGCGCCGATCATCCTGATCCTGACGCCGGTGCTGTTGCCGGTGGTGTTATCGCTCGGCATCGACCCGGTGCATTTCGGCATGATCATGCTGGTGAATCTGGGGATTGGCCTGATCACCCCGCCGGTCGGCTCGGTGCTGTTTGTGGCCAGCGCGGTGAGTAAACAGAGCATCGAAAAAGTGGTGAAAGCCATGCTGCCGTTCTACTGCGTGCTGTTCGTGGTGCTGATGCTGGTGACCTATATTCCGACCATTTCGCTGTTCCTGCCCAAACTGTTTGGCGTTTATACCGGCTGATGCCCAAAACTCGTTTCTCCCTTGCCCGTCGTGACGACGGGCTTTTTTTTTGGCCGTGCTGCTGAAATTTTCTCATCCACCCGCCAAAAGCCTGATCCCTGAAATTCATCATGTTAAGTTAATGACATATCGGCGGATGCAGAGAGCACCGCGCTATAAAACAGGGTGAAATACGGATTATGTCGTCTAAGAAAATTGAAACCGCGCTGGTCAGCGCCGGACGGGACAAGAAATTCACGCAGGGTTCAGTGAATGCCGTGATCCAGCGCGCCTCATCGCTGGTGTTTGAAACCGTGGCAGATAAAAAACACGCCACCGCTAACCGCGCCAACGGCGAACTATTTTACGGTCGTCGTGGCACCCTGACGCATTTCTCATTCCAGGAAGCGATGGTGGAGCTGGAAGGCGGCGCAGGTTGCGCGCTGTATCCTTGTGGCGCGGCGGCAGTCAGTAACGCCGTACTCTCATTTGTCAGCAGCGGCGACCACATTCTGGTGGCCGGTTCAGCCTACGAACCGACGCAGGATTTCTGCGAAAAAGTGCTGAAAAAACTCGGCGTATCCACCACCTATTTTCCGGCCAATATCGGCGCGGGGTTAGGCTCGCTGATGCAACCCAACACCAGAGTGGTGTTCCTGGAATCGCCGGGTTCGATCACCCTGGAAGTCCCGGACATTCCGGCGATGGTGAAAGCCGTGCGGGCCGTGAATCCGGACGTCGTCATCATGATCGACAACACATGGGCGGCGGGCATTCTGTTTAAAGCGCTGGAATTCGATATCGATATTTCGATTCAGGCAGGCACCAAATATATCGTCGGTCATTCTGATGCGATGATTGGCACCGCCGTTTCTAATGAACGTTGCTGGGAGCAACTGCGGGAACACTCATATCTGATGGGCCAGATGGTCGATGCTGATACCGCGTATGTCGCCAGCCGCGGTTTACGCACTATGGGCGTGCGGCTGAAACAGCATGCAGAAAGTAGTCTCCGCATTGCGCGGTGGCTGGCAGAGCGGCCGGAAGTGGCGGTGGTCAACCACCCGGCATTACCCGGCAGCAAAGGCCATGAATTCTGGAAACGTGATTTCACCGGCAGTTGCGGCCTGTTCTCTTTCGTGCTGAAACAGCGCCTGAGCAAACAGCAACTTTCCGACTATCTCGATCACTTCGCACATTTCAGCATGGCCTATTCCTGGGGCGGTTTTGAATCACTGGTTTTAGCCAATCAGCCGGAAGAAATTCAGGCGATACGTCCGGCAGAAACCGTGGATTTCAGCGGTACTCTGGTGCGGTTGCATATCGGGCTGGAAAATTGTGACGACCTGATCGCCGATCTTTCAACAGCCTTTGAACGGATTGCGACATCCTGAACCGCACAGATTGCGACACACCGCGCAGATCGGTAAGGTGTGTGACGTATTTTCGTTCGCAAAATGAGAATAATCTGTAAGCTCTACTTTTAGCTCCGGTAAATTTACGCCGGAGCATTCTGTCTTTTTCACAGTGTCCTCAGATCAACGTCTTCCGGCGCAAATCGCGGTACACTGGCAAGTGACAGTTTTTAATGAACAGAAACAGGACAGAATATGGCAGTTATTTGCGACATTTTTCATGCGCTCTGGCGACATGATTTTATTATGCTCGCCGACCCGAAACTTCTCTGGGTTATTTACGCTGTTCTGTTCGCCACGCTTTTTCTCGAAAACGGGCTGCTTCCCGCCGCTTTCCTGCCCGGCGACAGCTTATTGCTGCTGACCGGCGCGCTTATCGCCAAAGGCGTCATGAGCTTCTTCCCGACCCTGATTATCCTGGTGACCGCTGCCAGCCTGGGCTGCTGGCTGAGCTATATTCAGGGGCGCTGGCTCGGACATACCCGCTTGGTAAAAGGCTGGCTGTTACAGCTTCCGGCGCATTATCATCAGCGCGCACATCAGATGTTTACCCAACACGGGCTGATGGCTTTACTGGTGGGCCGTTTTCTGGCGTTTATCCGCACCCTGCTGCCGACGATGGCGGGCATCTCCGGTCTGAACAACGCCCGCTTCCAGTTCTTCAACTGGCTGAGCGCCATTTTGTGGGTCGGCGGAGTAATCACCATCGGTTTTGCGCTGAGCCACATTCCGGTGGTTAAACGCCATGAAGATCAGGTTATGGCGGGGCTGATGATTTTACCGGTTCTGTTGCTGGTGATGGGGCTGGCTGGCGGACTGGTGGTGGTGTGGAAGAAACGCAAATGCCGGGCCTGAACACGCGGTTCAGGCTTTAAATGCCACATCGGCTAACGCCAGCACACCGGAACTCCCTTCGCGCAGACGTGCCATCTCATCACTCGGCGTGACGCCAAAATAGCGCTTAAATTCACGACTGAATTGTGACGCGCTTTCATACCCGACCTGCAGTGCCGCCACACTGGCTTTCACACCATCAAAAATCATCAGCGTACGCGCACGATGCAGACGATAGGTTTTCAGATACTGCAGCGGCGACGTGCTGGTCACGGCTTTGAAGTTATGGTGAAACGCAGAAATACTCATGTTCACTTCGCTGGCCAGCGCTTCCACACTAAGATTGTCGGCGTACTGCGCTTCAATCCGGCGCAGGGATTTAGCAATCTGGCTGAAATGGGTATGACGGTTGACCAGCGCCTGTAACGCCCCGCCATTTTCGCTGGTCAGAACAAAGAACAGGATTTCGCGGATAATCTTCGGCCCAAGAATGCGGGCATGCAGCGGTTTATCCATCACATCCAGCAGACGCTCTGTGGCACACAGAATATCGCCATCCAGCACGCCGGAGTTGATACCGGTTGAAGGTTCTTTCTGACGCACCACGCTTTCGTCGCCCATATCCATCAGTAAATCCTGCAACATCAGGTTATCAATACTGATCTGGATACCGGCCAGCGGCTCTTCGGGGCTGCTGAACGTTTCACATTCGAAAGGCAACGGCACGGTCAGCATCAGATAATTGTGCGGATCGTAGGAAAAGGTTTTCTTGCCCAGATAACCGACTTTGCGTCCCTGAAAAAGGATCACGATGCCGGGATTGTACAAAACCGGCTGGCGCGGATGGTAACGCGTGGTGTACATCAGCGTCACCTGCGGTACCGCCGACGGCGTCAGGTTTTTATCTCCGCTGAGCCGGGCGACTCTGGCTGCCATGCGGGTGCACAGGCTGTTCACGTTTTCCATCATTCCGCTCCACACATTCATTAAACTGACATTGATTTTGCCATAACACCCTACGTTCCTACAGAGAGAAGCAGAATCAGGCAAGACTCTCGCAGAAATGGGCATCATCCTGTTGCGCATTTTCTCTTACAGTTAATGTCGCCTTCCGCAGGGGGACACACCTGCATAAACGCGATGAACTGCTAGTCTGTATGAACGCACTTTTCATTCGCTGATCGTGAGCGACCTTCGTTCGCCGATTCATTTTTCTGATAACTTCTTATTTCAATTCATTATTTGTCTAACCCGAAAGTTCGGAGGATTGTATGTCTGCACCTGTTGCTGCTGAAAACACCTTTAACGCCTGGGCCGCTGCCGGCCCGAACCAGCCACTGGAAGCATTTGCTTTCGACGCAGGTCCGATTGGCGATGAAGAAATTGAAGTCGCGATTGATTACTGCGGCGTCTGTCATTCAGATCTGTCTATGCTCAATAACGACTGGGGTATCACGCAGTATCCGTTCGTACCAGGCCATGAAGTGGTCGGTAAAATCGTCAAAATAGGTAATCATGCGCAGAACAAAGGACTGAAAGTCGGCCAGATTGTCGGCGTGGGCTGGAACCGTGGCAGTTGCATGCATTGCCATCCTTGTATGTCCGGCGATCAGCACCTTTGTCATGACGTGGAAGCCACCATCATCGGCCATCACGGCGGCTTCGCTGACCGCATCCGCAGCCACTGGGCGTGGGCGATCCCGCTGCCGGAAGGCGTGGATATCACCAGCGCCGGTCCGCTGTTCTGTGGCGGTATCACCGTCTTCAACCCGCTGCTGCAGTTTAGCGTACTGCCAACTCACCGCGTCGGTGTGATTGGTATCGGCGGTTTAGGTCATATGGCGCTGCGCTTCCTGAATGCATGGGGCTGCGAAGTCACCGCCTTTACGTCATCACTGGCTAAACGTGACGAAGCGATTTCACTTGGCGCGCACCGCGTTATCGCCACCCGAGACAGCGAAGAACTGAAGAAAATCGCCGGTCAGCTGGACTTTATTATGGTGACAGCCAATGCCTCGCTGGACTGGGACGCCATTCTCGGCGCGCTGGCACCCAAAGGCCGTCTGCACTTTGTGGGTGTGGTGCCCGAAGCCGTACCGCTGCATGTGATGGCGCTTATCAGCAAACAGGCAGAAATTTCCGGTTCACCGACCGGTGCCCCTTCCCGTCTTGCCGACATGCTGGCGTTCTGCGCCCGTCATGGCATTACCCCGCAGGTTGAGCACTTCCCGCTGAGTAAAATCAATGACGCGGTGGAACATCTGCATGAAGGGAAAGCGCGCTACCGCGTGGTACTGGATATGCATGCTTAGGTATTTTTTACACTTAAAATAAGTAGCCTGCTCAGCAAGATGCCGTTTCGTTAACTAGACTTAACGTCAATCCCTACACGGTGCCCGTGCATTCCGGCGGGCACTCTGCCCTGAAAGGAGAAACTCATGGCAACGCAACCCATCATCAAACTTCACGATGGCAATCTGATGCCTCAGTTAGGACTTGGCGTATGGAAAGCCAGTAATCAGGAAGCCACCAGTGCGGTGAAAACGGCGATTGAAACCGGCTATCGCCACATCGATACCGCCGCCATCTACAAAAATGAGGAAGGCGTCGGCGAAGCAATTGCTGCTAACCTGGTTCCGCGTGAAGAGCTGTTTATTACCACTAAGCTGTGGAATGACGATCAGCTAAACGCGCCACAGGCGCTGGAAACCAGCCTTAAAAAGCTGAAAACTGATTATGTCGACTTGTACCTGATCCACTGGCCACAACCGGCCCAGGGGCATTACGTCGATGCCTGGAAAGCCCTGCTGAAACTCAAAGAGCAAGGGTTGGCGAAAAGTGTCGGCGTATGTAATTTCCCGCTGCAACACTTACAGAAGCTGAAAGACGAAACCGGTATTTTCCCTGCTGTGAATCAGATTGAGTTACACCCGCTGATGCAACAACGCCAGTTGCACACCTGGAATGCCACCCACACCATCGCCACTGAATCCTGGAGCCCGCTGGCGCAGGGCGGCGAAGGGGTATTTGATCAGCCGCTGATCCAGAAACTGGCAGAAAAATATGACAAAACACCTGCGCAGATTGTCATCCGCTGGCATCTGGATAACGGACTGATTGTTATCCCGAAATCGGTGACACCTAAACGTATCCGTGAAAACTTCGACGTGTTTGACTTTAAACTGGAGAAGGAAGAACTGGCGGAAGTCACCAAGCTGGATAAAGAGCACCGTCTGGGGCCGGATCCGGAAAAAGGCCTGTAAGCCATTCAGTCAATGTCATAACGCAAAAACCCGCCATGGCGGGTTTTTTTATGTAGCAGAACAACGTTACATCGACGGCTGAACCAGCATATTTCCCGCTGAGCCACGGTCAGCCAGTTCCAGCGCTCCGCTGCGGTAGACAAACGGGAAATGCTCATAGGAAGGCTGATTGAAATACACCAGTAATTCGACATCGCCATCCACCCAGACCGTGTCTTTGAATCCGGCATCTTCCACCAGCGGTGCCGCACCGTTGACGCTTTTCACCAGGAAGGACACGCCTTCTGCATGGAATGTCTGCGGCATGTCCGCATGAACGGTCCAGCGTTCCCATGTGCCCTGTTGCGCAGTCAGGTCGATACGGTTGATATCCCACATCGCGCCGTTGATTCCCGGCTCACTGTCACCGAGACGCAAATCACGGGTGCGGACAACGTTACCGGAGAGGATCTGATCGGCCAGCAAACGCATCGGCAGATTATCCGTCACCAGCGGCAACAAGCCGGTCGGTTTCAGCGTCAACACGATCGTCGACACCAGAATGCTCGAGGGTTCAAACAGGCCACGCAGTCTGTCCATCACGCCTGCGGCTTCACCGGCAGTAATCGACACTTCTTCGCCCTGCGACATATCCACCAGCACTTCGCGGCGTTCTCCCGGTCCGAGCGACAGACGTTTAACAGTCATTGGCGCAGGCAGAAAACCAAGATCGGAAGCCACGACGTGGAACGCGCGGTTATCAGTCATGCTCAGTTCGTAACGGCGGGCATTCGATGCATTCAGCAGGCGCAGACGCACCCAGCCTCGCGAAACCTCGACATAAGGGCTTTGCACACCGTTTACCAGCATGGTGTCACCGAAGAACCCGCCTGACGCTGGCGTGTCATATTGCGGCACACCGAACCCATCCAGACGCTTGTCCTGAATGATAATCGGGAAATCATCCACGCCGTAGTGATTCGGTAACGGCAGATTCTTGCTGACTTCATCCTCAACAATCCACATCCCCGCCAGCCCGTTATAAACGTGTGGCGCCATGCGGTTGGGGGTATTGGCGTGATACCAGCAGGTGGCCGCCGCCTGACGAATAGGCAATACCGGAGACCAGTCCACGCCTGGCTGCATCAGACGCGCTGCGCCACCGGTTAACGTTCCTGGTTCAAGCAGGCCGCTGACGGTCATAGAAACCGGTTCAGCCAGACGGTTGCTGTAAATAAGTTTGACGTCATCGCCGCTGTGCACTTTGACGGTCGGGCCGAGGTACATGCCATTAATGCCCCAGACCGGTGCCTTTGCGCCCCCCAGGAATGACCAGTGCGCGGCCTGCAACGTCAGAAACAGCGGTTGCCCGCGGCGCGATTCAAGCAACGGGGGAACAGGTAATGCCGGTTGCGAACCACTCGCTTCTGCTTTTAAAGGCAGAGCACCTGCGGCAAGAGCCACGCCGGAGGCTTGCAGGAACGAGCGACGACTGAGTGACATATCTTCTCCATGAAAACGAACCATAAACTGTATTGAACGCCGCCGCCATCAATGGCAGCGGGAAGAATCCCCGTCATACTTCCGGCTGCAGGTGCGTTGGCAACTCGAATTATTTAGTGGATTTATAAATAGTATTATTTTTTTGCGGCGGCTTCGCGCTGTGCCACTTCGGCATCCAGTTCGGCGATTTTGTCCGCCATGATCTGACGGCAATGCTCGGACAATTCACGCAGGCGTTCTTTGGTGTAACCACTGGTGTCGATCGGTGGCAAAATTTCGACAATCACCAGCCCGTTAGACCAGCGGTTTAATTTCACCTTGTTGCTGGTGTTCGATACACAAATCGGCACAATCGGCACGCCGGCAGCAATCGCCGCATGGAAAGCGCCGGTTTTGAATGGCATCAGACCACGACCACGGCTGCGCGTCCCTTCGGGGAACATCCAGATCGACAGATTCTTTTTCTTAATCTGGGCCACCACCTGAGAAATAGTACCGTGCGCTTTGGCGCGATTATCACGGTCAATCAGCAGGTTGCCCGTCAGCCAGTAAAGCTGACCAAAGAACGGGATCCAGGCCAGGCTTTTCTTGCCAACGGTCACCGTTCCTGGCATGACGACGGACGAAGCCGTCACCATGTCGTAATTGTTTTGATGGTTGGCAATATAAATACAGTTGCCGTTATTCACTGCTTCTACAGGAATACGTTTTTCAACACGAAGACCAAATACCGGTGCCAGACGACCAAACAGCTTACCGAAAGTCGACACATGTTTCGGGTTCCGCGGACTGAAAAGACAGTAGATGCAACCAAAGACACTGACCAGAATCGAGTAAATCACCACGATAATCAGACGCAAAATAAATAACATAACATCCTCTTAAAACTACAGCCGAAGCCGGTAAGAAACCTGTGCAGTTTCGCTCCCTGTGCGGTGAACTATTCTCAAGCCTCATTCAACACGGCACAACGGTTTTATTAATACAAATGTAAAATCTTTGCACTGCGCGACAGTCTCAGACCACTGAATTCCATCGAAAGATTTCAGGGCACAAATGTGCCCTGACTTTTGCCGATTAACAGCGGTCTTATTCTTCGCTGTCACCGCCGCTGATGCGAACAGGTGAATCGACTTCAACACGATCGATACGTTGCAGCCCGCGCGGCAGAAGCGTTCCTTTGCGGCCACGTTCGGCACGGAATTTCTGCAGGTCTTCCGGACGGAGAACCAGCTTACGTTTACCGACATGCAGCGTGATCGACGTTTGCGGTGGCAGAACCAGCAACCACGCCAGTTTATCTTCGCCACTGGCCGCCTGCGCTGCCGGAATTGAAACAATTTTGTTACCCTTGCCTTTCGACAACTGTGGCAGATCCGCCACCGGGAACAGCAACATACGTCCCGCTGCAGTAATCGACAACAGCATATCGTCACTGCCATGAAGTTCCATTGGCGTGAAGGCTTTGGCGTTATCCGGCAAGGTAATCATCGCTTTACCGGCACGGTTACGGGCCACTAAATCGTTGAAAGTACAAACGAAGCCATAACCGGCATCCGATGCCATCAGCAGTTTCTGGTCGTCCGCCGCCATCAGTACGTGCTCGATGGTTGCGCCCGGCGGTGGTGTCAGTTTACCGGTCAGCGGTTCACCCTGGCCGCGCGCAGAAGGCAGCGTGGTCGGATCAAGCGCATAACTGCGGCCGGTGGAGTCCATAAACACCACGGGCTGATTGCTCTTGCCTTTGGCCGCAGCGCGGAAACTGTCACCGGCTTTGTAACTCAGGCCGGAAGCATCGATGTCGTGGCCTTTGGCGCTGCGCACCCAGCCTGATTCTGACAACACGATGGTCACCGGCTCGGACGGAATAAAATCGTGCTCGCTCATCGCCCTGGCTTCTTCACGCTCAGTGATCGGCGAACGTCGCTCGTCACCAAAGGCTTCGGCATCCGCCTGAATCTCTTTGCGGATCAGCGTGCTGAGTTTACGTTCTGACGCCAGCAACGCCTGCAACTGATCGCGCTCTTTCGCCAGTTCATCCTGCTCACCACGGATTTTAGTTTCTTCGAGTTTCGCCAAATGGCGCAATTTCAACTCAAGGATAGCTTCAGCTTGCGTATCTGACAGTTCGAAACGCTGCATCAGTACCGGTTTCGGCTCATCTTCCGTACGGATGATGTGGATCACTTCATCGATATTAAGGAACGCGGTCAGCAAACCTTCGAGGATATGCAGGCGTTTCAGCACTTTATCAAGGCGGAAGTTCAGACGACGGCGTACGGTATCGCGGCGGTAAGCCAGCCACTCCGTCAGGATCTCAAGCAGCCCTTTGACCTGCGGACGATGATCAAGACCGATCATGTTCATGTTAATGCGGTAGCTGCGTTCCAGATCGGTAGTCGCAAACAGGTGATTCATCACCTGATCCAGATCGATACGGTTGGAGCGCGGCACGACGACCAGGCGGGTCGGGTTCTCATGATCTGATTCATCACGCAGGTCTTCAACCATTGGCAGCTTTTTGGCACGCATCTGGCTGGCAATTTGCTCCAGCACTTTCGCGCCGGAAACCTGATGCGGTAGCGCAGTGATCACCGCACTGCCGTCTTCTTTGTGCCAGACCGCACGCATGCGCACCGAGCCTTTACCCGACTCGTACATTTTGCGAATTTCATTGCGCGGCGTAATGATTTCAGCTTCTGTCGGGAAATCAGGCCCCTGTACGAATTCCAGCAGATCTTCGAGCGAGCAGTTCGGTTTCTCAAGTAATGCCACCGCAGCGGCAGCCACTTCACGGATGTTGTGCGGCGGAATATCGGTCGCCATCCCGACCGCGATGCCGGTCGTACCGTTAAGCAGAATATTCGGCAGACGCGCAGGCAGCATTTTCGGCTCCTGCATGGTGCCGTCAAAGTTCGGCACATAATCAACCGTGCCCTGACCTAATTCACGTAACAGAACTTCGGCATATTTTGACAGGCGCGATTCGGTATAACGCATCGCGGCGAAGGATTTCGGGTCATCCGGCGCGCCCCAGTTTCCCTGCCCGTCAACCAGCGGATAGCGGTAAGAGAATGGCTGCGCCATCAGCACCATGGCTTCGTAGCAGGCGCTGTCGCCATGCGGATGATATTTACCCAGCACGTCACCGACGGTACGCGCGGATTTTTTGAATTTGGCGTTATTACTCAGGCCCAGCTCGGACATCGCGTAAATAATACGACGCTGCACTGGCTTGAGCCCGTCACCGATAAACGGCAGCGCGCGGTCCATGATGACGTACATGGAATAGTTGAGATAGGCGTTCTCAGTAAACGTGTGCAGAGCTAAACGTTCTGTTCCGTCATGAGTCATTTCGCTCATTGATGTTTAATCCTCAGACCCGTGGCGTTATCGTTTTGGAAATTAAGGAAGCTTGCACCCGCAGGCGCGCGATGTCCGCTGCCGCGAGGCAATGATGTTCGCGATAGTACATCATCTGCCGTATGACTGTCACAGTTGCTGTGTTCATGCCTTATTTTTAAACAGTTTTTGCACAACAAACTGGTTAAATTGCCGCGCTCTTTCTTCAATTATTGCATCTGAGTCAATAGTCTTGTGCGCAATATCACATTTTTCTGTCATGCAGAGTTCAGTACACTACGTGGTAACAGCCTGACCACCAGAATTTAAGTATTCCCGATAAGGAAAAAACCATGAGCAACATCCTGATAATCAACGCCGGTAAGACCTTTGCCCATTCCAAAGGCGCGCTGAACAACAGCCTGACCGACGTCGCCACCGGCTTTCTGCGTGACAAAGGCCACGACGTGCGCGTGACTGTTCTGGAAGACGGTTACGACGTGCAGACCGAAATTGAAAGCTATCTGTGGGCGGACGCCATCATTTATCAGCAGCCGGGCTGGTGGATGGGGATGCCATGGACACTGAAAAAATACATCGATGAAGTGTTCACAGAAGGCCACGGTAAACTGTACGCCAGCGATGGCCGTACCCGTTCTGATGAATCGAAAAAATACGGTTCCGGCGGCCTGTTGCACGGCAAATGCTACATGCTGTCTGTGACCTGGAACGCGCCGCTGGAAGCGTTCGAAGATAAAGAACAGTTCTTCCACGGCGTGGGCGTTGACGGCGTATACATGGCACAGCACAAAGCCAACCAGTTTATCGGCCTTGATACATTGCCAACCTTTATGTGTAACGACGTGATCAAACAACCTGATGTGGAAGGCGATTTCGCACGCTATCGTGCTCACCTTGAAAATGTATTCGGTCAGGCCTAAGGTTGAAGGTCACCCGGGAAAGAGGTTTTTATGATCACTGTTATTGCTGAAATCAAAGTAAAACCAGGCCGTCGCGATTCGGTTATAGAAAAAATCACAGCACTGCTGCCCAGCGTTCTGGCAGAGAAAGGCTGTCATCGTTATGAGCCATATGTTGATTTCAACGGCCAGATCCCCTGGCGTAAAACAGTACCTGATTCCATTTTCATGCTGGAAGACTGGGAAAGCCTGGCGCACCTCGAAGCGCATCAGCAGGCTGAGCACATGGATAAGCACCGTGAAAACATCAAAGCCGACGTGCTGGATGTGGTGATCCACATTATTGAGAAAGTCTGATTTTCTGAACATCACTAAATTCGGAAACAAAAATGCCGGCGCTGCAAAGCGTCCGGCATTTTTTTATGGCGACGGCG
This sequence comes from Rahnella sp. NRRL B-41462, assembly GCF_003263525.1. Taxonomy (NCBI): domain Bacteria; kingdom Pseudomonadati; phylum Pseudomonadota; class Gammaproteobacteria; order Enterobacterales; family Yersiniaceae; genus Rahnella; species Rahnella sp. NRRL B-41462. Next base: position 76,574 of record NZ_JYDF01000016.1, read on the forward strand.
AAAGGATCAGACGTCAAGTTCGGCGGTATCGCCTTTTTCCTGCAACCAGTTACGGCGATCTTCAGACCGTTTCTTCGCCAGCAGCATATCCATCATGCGCAGCGTCTGGTCGATATCGTCCTCATCGATGGTCAGTTGCACCAGACGCCGGGTGTTCGGATCGAGCGTGGTTTCGCGCAGCTGCAGCGGGTTCATTTCACCCAGACCTTTAAAACGCTGCACGTTCGGCTTGCCTTTCTTACGTTTCAGTTGCTCCAGCACGCCTTCTTTTTCCTGCTCATCCAGCGCATAGAACACTTCTTTGCCCAGATCGATACGGTATAAAGGCGGCATTGCCACATACACATGACCGCCACGCACCAGGGAGCGGAAGTGACGGACAAACAGCGCGCACAACAAGGTGGCGATGTGTAAGCCGTCGGAGTCCGCATCCGCCAGGATACAGATTTTGCCGTAACGCAGTTGCGTCAGATCTTCACTGTCCGGATCGATACCGATCGCCACAGAAATATCGTGCACTTCCTGCGAGGCCAGCACTTCATCAGAAGAGACTTCCCACGTGTTAAGGATCTTACCTTTAAGCGGCATGATCGCCTGATATTCACGATCGCGCGCCTGTTTGGCAGAACCGCCTGCGGAATCCCCTTCCACCAGGAACAATTCTGTCATGTTCAGATCTTGTGACGTGCAGTCAGCCAGTTTGCCCGGCAGCGCAGGGCCGCTGGTCAGTTTCTTACGCACAACTTTTTTTGCGGCACGCAGACGGCGCTGGGCACTGGAAATGCACAGTTCCGCCAACTGTTCTGCCGCCTGAACGTTCTGGTTCAGCCACAGGCTGAAGGCATCTTTCACCACACCGGAAACGAAGGCCGCGCACTGACGCGAAGACAGACGTTCTTTGGTCTGGCCGGCAAATTGCGGATCCTGCATTTTTACTGACAGCACATACGCACAACGTTCCCAGATATCTTCTGCAGAAAGCTTGACGCCGCGTGGCAGAATATTGCGGTATTCGCAGAACTCACGCATGGCATCGAGCAGACCCTGGCGCAGACCGTTAACATGTGTACCGCCCTGCATGGTTGGGATCAGGTTGACGTAGCTTTCGGTCAGCAATTCACCGCCTTCCGGCAGCCATAACAGCGCCCAGTCGACAGCTTCAGTATCACCGGCAAAATTACCGACGAACGCTTTTTCAGGCAGAGTAATCAGGCCGTTGACCGCTTCCATCAGGTAATCAGTCAGACCATCGTCATAACACCAGCGTTGCTCGGTGTTATTCACTTTGTCTTTGAACAGGATTTCTACGCCAGGACACAGTACGGCTTTCGCTTTCAGCAAATGGCTGAGGCGGCTGACCGAAAAACGCGGACTGTCGAAAAAGCTGCCATCAGGCCAGAAATGAACGCTGGTTCCGGTGTTGCGTTTGCCGCAGGTACCGGTGACGTGCAGATCCTGCACTTTATCGCCATTTTCAAACGCCATTTCATATACTTCGCCACCGCGTTTTACCGCCACTTCGACGCGTTTTGATAAGGCGTTAACCACCGAAATCCCCACGCCATGCAGGCCGCCGGAGAACTGGTAATTTTTGTTGGAGAATTTACCGCCCGCGTGCAGACGGCAGAAGATCAGTTCGACCGCCGGAACGCCTTCTTCCGCGTGGATATCCACCGGCATGCCGCGACCGTCATCAATGACTTCGAGAGACTGGTCTTCGTGAAGGATCACTTCGATGCGTTTGGCGTGGCCAGCTAATGCTTCATCCACGCTGTTATCAATAACTTCCTGGCCGAGATGGTTTGGCCGGGTTGTATCGGTGTACATGCCCGGACGGCGGCGCACCGGTTCGAGTCCGCTAAGGACCTCTATGGAATCCGCGTTATAAGTTGATTGGCTCATCGTTGATTATTCGTGGCTCATAGGTTTGTGGGCTAACGATACAGTATGTGGGCGGGTGGAAGCTCTGGCAGCAAGCAGACGCTATAAATCCGGGGGAAAAAGTCACCCTGACGATGTTAGTCTGCGGCCAGTTCCAGGAAATCTACAATCGGCGAAAAATAGCGTTCAAAGCCGACAAATGCATGATTCCCCTCGGGTTCGACCGTCTGGCGACAGGTGGTGTAGTACGCCACAGCCTGACGGTAATCGAGAATTTCATCGCCCGTTTGTTGCAGTAACCAGAGTAAATCCGGCGACTCCAGCGGTTCGACCTGCATGACTTTCAGATCGTAAACGTGGCGTGACTCTAACACATATTGCTGGCCGGTGTAGGGGTTCTCGTTTTGTCCCAGGAAGTCGATCAGCAGCTCATACGGCTTCACGGCGGGGTTCACCACCACAGCCGGCACGGCAAAACATTGCGACAACCAGGTAGCGTAATAGCCGCCCAGCGAGGAGCCGACAATCCCCAGTTTTTTACCTGCATTGCTGATCACCAGACTCTCGAGTTCTTCGGCAGCCTCGGCCGGATAAGGCGGTAATTGCGGGATAACCATATCGATATGGGGATGATTAACCGCCAGCCAGTTTTTTAACGCCGTGGCTTTTGCCGAGTTGGGAGAACTGTTGAATCCGTGCAGGTAAAGTAAGGTGTTCATTCGTAGCCGTCCGACTCCGTGTCAGGATGAAACTCATTGGTTTCCAGACGGAAGACTTCAGTCTCCACACGGCCATCCGGATACAAATCAAGGTAGCGCCAGCCCGGCGCAACGGTATCAATCGTGAAATTGGTGCAATGCGGTTTGAACTGTACGCAGGTTGACGGCGTGGCGTAAAGACGGCGGCCATACCAGTCGAGATCCAGCTCCTGATGAATATGTCCGCACAAAAGCGTATTCACTTTCGGGTAATTTACCAGGGTGTTCGCCAGCATATGCGCATTGCGCAGGCTGTGCTGATCGAGCCATGTGCAGCCAGAAGGCAGCGGATGATGATGTAACATCAGCAGAGTGAAACGATCGGGGTACGCATTCAGACAACGTTCCATCCATTCCAACTGATATTCACTCAGCTCGCCGTGTGGCACACCGAACACCTGCGTATCAAGCAGGATAATTTGCCAGTGCTCGCCGAGCAGAACGTGTTTAGAAGGACTGATCCCCGCATCCTGCAAGGCATTGACCATGGCAGGCTGGAAATCATGATTGCCCGGCAGCCAGACGCAGGGCGCTGTCAGCTCGCTGATGCCGCGGGCAAACTGATGGTAGGCTTCCACCGACTGATCCTGTGCCAGGTCACCTGTTGCCGCGATAATATCGACTTCACGCTGCTGCGCTTTGATGGCGTCCAGCACCGCGCGATAGCTGTTAAACGTATTCACGCCTAACAACGTTTCATCTTCACCGGCAAAAAGATGGGTATCAGTAATCTGTAGAATCCTGACTTTGGCCCCATTCACCAAAGGCAGTGTAAACAGGCTTTCCAAATCGTTTCCTTTGTTGTTGAAGTCTGTCTAACAAACCGGAACTGCCATCGCTCCGTGCGCAAGGCAATAACGCAGCCAATCCGCAAGGAACTGGTTAATTTGATGCTTTTCATCACGCTGATGCAACTTTTTATTCGGATAATCATAGCGTGCTTTAAAGCGAAAGATCTGCTGACTCGCACACACTTCGGCCACCATCGCATCATGGTACAGGCGAACGGTGAGCGAAGGCAGGCTCCAGTAACTCACCGCCGGTGCGGTCTGTTTGATTTCTATCAGGGATGTGTAACGCGTTGATTCGAGGATCGTCAGGCAATACGTTGCGCTACTCACCTGATATGCCACAGTTTCACCAGGTTCATCGGCACGTGGCATCAAACGGCGCAATTGTGCAAAATTGGTTTCGCACAATCTCATCATTTCAGGGAAATCAGGGGTATAGCGCTTAATCATTAGTTGGCCCACTCTTTTCTCAGGGATTCATGGTGCAGCTGCAGCCATTGCAGGGCAATCACTGACGCCGCATTGTCTATCGCTCCTTCTTCCACCCAGCGGTAAGCCTGTTCACGGCTGACCACATGTACCCGGATGTCTTCATTCTCTGCTTCCAGACCGTGAATTCCTTCTGCCGTCGTGGCATCGACTTCACCGACCATAATGGAAAGACGCTCGCTGGTTCCGCCCGGACTTGCCAGGTAATTCACAGCCGGTTTGTAGCGTTTCACCACAATGTTCGCTTCCTCGAGTGCTTCGCGGCGGGCAACATCTTCAACTGTCTCGCCTTCTTCAATGATACCGGCGACCATCTCCAGAAGCCAAGGAGTATCACTGGAATCCAAAGCCGGGATGCGGATCTGTTCGATCAGCACGACTTCATCCCTTTTCGGATCATAAGGTAATAATACGGCGGCATGACCGCGCTCAAAGACTTCACGGACGACTTCGCCGCTCATTTCCCCATTAAACAGCCGATGGCGAAACCGATATGCAATAATAGAAAAAAAACCTTTATATCGCGTCTCACGTGCAATAATTTCTACATCATCTTTGCCGAAAGTAACCGGTGACCGTTTAAATGAAGACATGGAATGTTTCCTTATCCCTCATAAAGGTAATTTATCGCCCTTTGAGGTCAATTTGATGAAAATGCGTTAATAATAATCAAGGTTGTTTGTGATAGATTTAGGCTCATTCACTCGGGAAGGCACGTTAAGCCAACCGCCCCGCTAGCCTGACTCTGCTAGAATCCGCGTCTATTGGTTAATTTGACTGCGCCACCATACATAACAACATTGCTGCACAACAAGGAATGCAAATGAAGAAACTGCTCCCCCTTCTCATCGGACTCAGCCTGGGCGGCTTTAGTACGATAAGCCAGGCCGAAAACCTGATGCAGGTCTATCAGCAAGCCAGGACAAGTAACCCGGACCTGCGCAAATCTGCTGCTGACCGGGATGCTGCATTCGAAAAAATTAACGAAAGCCGCAGTCCTTTATTACCGCAACTCGGATTAGGTGCGGATTACAATTATACCAATGGCTACCGTGATGCGAATGGCGTTAACAGCGATGTTGGCAGCGCCAGCCTGCAATTAACGCAGACCATCTTTGATATGTCAAAATGGCGCGCCCTGACGCTGCAGGAAAAAACTGCCGGTATTCAGGATGTGTCTTATCAGACTGATCAACAATCACTGATCCTGAATTCCGCAACGGCTTATTTCAACGTCCTGAGTGCGATCGATTCACTCTCGTATACCGAAGCGCAGAAACAGGCTATTTACCGTCAGCTGGATCAAACCACTCAACGTTTTAACGTGGGCCTGGTGGCTATTACCGACGTGCAGAACGCCCGTTCACAATACGACACCGTATTGGCAAACGAAGTGACTGCCCGTAATAACCTGGATAACGCGCTGGAATCCCTGCGTCAGGTTACCGGTATGTATTATCCGCAACTGTCTTCCCTGAATGTCGACAACTTCAACACCACGCGTCCGCAACCGGTCGCCACGCTGTTGAAAGAAGCAGAAAGCCGTAACCTGAGCTTGCTGTCTGCGCGTCTGTCACAGGATCTGGCACGTGAGCAAATCCGCTATGCGGAAACCGGCCACATGCCAACGGTTGATCTGACGGCCTCTACCGGCATCAGCAATACCAAATACCACGGCGACAAAACCGGCGGTTCTTCAAGCTATCAGGATGCTGATGCAGGCCAGAACAAAATTGGTCTGAGCTTCTCCCTGCCATTGTACAGCGGCGGTTCTGTCACCTCTCAGGTGAAACAGGCGCAGTATAATTTCGTGGGTGCCAGCGAGCAGCTTGAAAGCGCACACCGCAGCGTCGTGCAAACCGTTCGTTCTTCCTTCAACAACATCTCTGCCTCGATCAGCAGCATCAACGCCTATAAACAAGCCGTTGTTTCTGCACAGAGTTCTTTAGATGCGATGGAAGCCGGTTACCAGGTCGGTACCCGTACCATCGTTGATGTGCTGGATGCTACCACCACGCTGTACAACGCCAAACAACAGCTTTCCAGCGCACGTTACACGTACCTGATTAACCAGCTGAACATTAAATCAGCGCTGGGTACGCTGAACGAAAGCGACCTGCTGGCACTGAACGGTGCTTTGGGTAAACCTGTTCCGACAGCACCCGATCAGGTTGCGCCAGAAACGCCAGATCAGGATGCCGCTGCAGACGGTTACGGCAACAAAACCGCGGCTGCACCTGCACCACGCGTTCAACAAGCCAGCGCATCCACAGCAACGACCACACCGAAGAAAAGCGGCAATCCTTTCCAGAACTGATACGGAAAAGTTTCCCTGCGTTTCGACTAAGGCAGCCTGAAAAGGCTGCTTTTTTTTGCCTGTGTCACGCCGCTCTGTAAAGTCTCGTAACAATTGCCTGTCGCTGCTTTAACAATCAGCCGCTTTCCCCTATTCTTAGGCCCTACTGGGAAAGGGCAAAAAAGCCCTACACATGGGATAAGAACGATGAAACGGACACAACGCGTTAACCTGGCTACCTTCCGTAAATCATGGCGTAGCTCTCGAATCACTCCTGTCGCTCTGGCAGTCAGCGCAGTCTTTATGCTGGCCGGCTGCGAGAAAACCGACGAAACCGTTTCTCTGTATCAGAACGCTGATGACTGCTCGAAAGCCAATCCTTCCGGCAGCGCGCAATGTGTCGCAGCGTATGATGCAGCGAAACAGGAAGCGGCTAAAACCGCACCAAAATATGCCAGCCGCGAAGACTGTATCGCTGAATTCGGCGAAGGCCAGTGTACTCAGGCTCCGGCACAGTCTGGCGTCGCGACGGCTGAAAACCAGAGCAGCGGTGGCAGCATGTGGATGCCGCTGATGGCAGGTTACATGATGGGCCGCATGATGAGCGGTGGCGGTTACGCGCAACAGCCATTATTCAGCTCAAAAAACCCGGCCAGCCCGGCGAACGGTAAATTCGTCGATGCGACCGGTAAAAACTACGGCCCGGCAACTGCGGGCGGCCGGACCATGAACGTTCCGAGAACGGCGATGGCCCCTAAACCTGCCGTGACCAACACCATCACCCGTGGCGGTTTTGGCGACAGCGTGGCAAAACAAACGTCAATGCAACGCAGCTCTTCTGCCACGTCACGCAGCCCTGGCCGCAGCATGGGTGGCTAAGAGACTCTGATGAAACGTTTAGCCATTAACGAGCGCCCGGACTGGCGCGAAAAAGCCACGGAGTTTGGCTTCAACTTCCACACCATGTATGGCGAACCCTACTGGTGTGAAGATGCTTATTACCAGTTCACGCTGGCGCAGATCGAAGAGATCGAAGACGCGACGGCGGAGATTCATCAGATGTGCCTGAAGGTCGTTGAGCGCGTGGTGAATGACGACAAACTGATGGCGAAATTCCAGATCCCAAAACATGTCTGGGAATTTGTCCGCAGTTCATGGCGCACGCAACAGCCTTCGCTGTATTCACGTCTGGATCTGGCCTATGACGGCGTCAATCCGCCGAAGCTGCTGGAAAATAACGCCGATACGCCGACGTCTTTGTATGAAGCCGCTTTCTTCCAGTGGCTATGGCTTGAAGATCAGATAGCGGCAGGCAATTTGTCGCAAGACGCTGATCAGTACAACAGTCTGCAGGAAAAGCTGATTGAGCGTTTTGCCGAGCTGAAAAATCAGCATGGTTTCTCGTTGCTGCACATCGCCTGCTGTCAGGACACTGAAGAAGATCGCGGTACGGTGCAATATTTGCAGGACTGCGCGCTGGAAGCAGAACTGGCCAGCGAATTCCTGTTTATCGAGGAAATCGGGCTGGGAGAACGCGGACAATTCACCGATACGCAGGATCAGGTGATTTCGAATCTGTTCAAGCTGTATCCGTGGGAATTCATGTTCCGCGAAGTCTTCGCGACCAAACTGGAAGATGCCGGTGTTCGCTGGCTGGAACCGGCCTGGAAAGCCATTCTGTCGAATAAAGCCTTGTTACCGCTGTTGTGGGAAATGTTCCCGGATCACCCGAACCTGTTACCGGCTTATTTTGCCGAAGACCCGCATCCGGAACTGGATCACTACGTGGTGAAGCCGCTGTTTTCCCGCGAAGGCGCGAACATTAAAGTCATCGAGAAAGGCCAGGAAGTGGCCCGCGTTGATGGCCCGTATGGCGCGGAAGGCATGATCGTGCAGCAGTTCCATCCGCTGCCGGTGTTTGAAGGCAGTTACACGCTGATCGGCAGCTGGCTGGTCAACGATCAACCTTGCGGGATCGGCATCCGCGAAGATAAAGCACTGATCACCCAGGATCTGTCACGTTTCTATCCGCATACTATTGTCGGATAAAAAAACTAAAAAAGGATAATGAATAAATTCATTATCCTTTTTATTCGCCAAATTAACCTACCTGAACGGAAAGCATCGAAAGCGATCCCATTACGATCCCGTCCGTTGGCTGCGTGATTGGCTCAGCACCATCCCACGCCCCTAAAACGTACAGTAATGGCAGATAGTGATCCGGAGACGGATTGGATAACGCGCCGCCTTCGTGCTCCATAAATTTCACCAGAGGATGATCTTTCGCCTCACCTTTCCAGTTCAGATTATCTTTCACATATGTCTCGAAAGATGTCGCCCACGGATAAGCTTCGGCGTTACCGTCCCATTTTACCATCCGCAGGTTGTGGACTACGTTACCGCTGGCGACAATCATTACCCCTTCGTCACGTAAAGCCGCGAGCTTCTTGCCTAATTCATAATGGAATTCAGGGGGTTGCGTGCCATCAATACTCAGCTGGATCACCGGAATATCCGCGTCAGGATACATCTTGATCAGCACACCCCAGGTACCGTGGTCGAAGCCCCACTCGTGGGTATCGGAAATCACATTCACCGGGCTGAGTAATTCCTGAACACGTTTTGCCAGCGCCGGTGAACCGGGTGCCGGATAGCGCTTATCAAACAGCGCCTGCGGGAACCCTCCAAAGTCATGAATGGTGCGCGGATTCTCCATTGCCGTTACTGCAGTGCCGCGCGTGAACCAGTGCGCTGACACGGCCAGAATCGCTTTTGGACGCGGTAATGTTTCGCCCAGCGCATGCCAGGCACGGGTATACATATTGTCCTCCAGCACGTTCATCGGGCTGCCGTGGCCTAAGAAAAGTGCGGGCATACGTTGAGTCGTCATCATGAATTCCTTACCGCAAGATAAAAGAGAGCAGCCAGTGAGTCACCTGCCGCGTGATGACCATACGGTACTCTTTTTGATTACCGCTGACAGCCGGATAACCATGAAGGAGATATTCAATAAATTTGATGAAAAAAATCAAAGAAGGCAGGAGGAGTCTATTTTGCAAAGACCCATTTTGGCAATAAGCAGCAATAAAAAGCAAAAAGGCCGCATAAGCGGCCTTTTCTGTTACGCACAACCCCTTACTTAGCTTGCCTGACGGGTCTGCGCCTGACGATAGGCCACCAGATCGGCGATGGTCACTACCGGCATATTATGCCGACGGGCAAAGACAATAACTTCAGGCGCATGCGCCATACTGCCGTCGTCATTAGTCAGTTCACACAGCACGCCGTAAGGCTTCAGGCCTGCCAGCGTCGCCAGATCAACCGACGCTTCAGTGTGACCGCCACGGGACAGCACACCACCGGCCTGCGCGCGCAGCGGGAAGATATGCCCCGGACGATTCAGGTCAGAAGGTTTCGCGCCATCTTTGATGGCTGCACGAATAGTGGTGATACGGTCGGCAGCAGAAACACCGGTAGTCACACCTTCAACCGCTTCAATAGTCACGGTAAATGGCGTCTGGAACGGGCTGGAGTTGTTCTCAACCATCATTGGTAAATCCAGCTTTTTACGGCTGTCTTCGTTCATGGTCAGGCAAACAATACCGCTGCCGTGGCGAATGGTCAGTGCCATTTGCTCAACGGTCATGTTTTCAGCGGCAAAGATTAAATCGCCTTCGTTTTCACGATCTTCGTCATCCAGCACCAACACACCCACGCCGTTACGCATGGCGTCAATAGCACGCTCAACGCGTTCAGCTGATGTACCGAATTCGGAAAGTAGGGTCTGATTCATGGTAAAAATAACCTCATGTTCTGTATGTGGATTACCAGAATCAGGGCGTCTTGAGGAGGCTAGCTGCAGCCGCCAGATGGCGTGCTACAGTTATAAAAAATAACGCAGCGGGCAATATTTGCCCGGCTTGAATCGTTACTCTCTCCCATCCGGACTTTAACCGTCGGCCCCGGAATTACACCGGATCTGCTGACCTCTAACCCCGAAGGATTGAGCGCTCGCGGGCTTCCACATGGAAGGGATTATGATCCTTCCGATATTCCGTGGTTTACCGCCGGTGGGGACTTTCACCCCGCCCTGAGAATAAGCAAAACAACTATAGCGCCAATAAATGAGCAGAGCAATCCTGTGGTTTGTCCAATTAGTGCCCCTGAAGGTTTATAGAAACAGCATCAGCGATTACACTAAGGAAAAGCACCTCCTTCGAGAAAAGGAAATAACATGATTGACCCGAAAAAAATTGAACAAATTGCCCGCCAGGTTCACGAATCTATGCCTAAAGGGATCCGTGAGTTTGGTGAAGATGCCGAAAAGAAAATCCGTCAGGTATTGCAGGCGCAGTTCAGCCGCATGGATTTAGTCAATCGCGAAGAGTTTGACGTTCAGACCCAGGTTTTACTGCGTACCCGTGAAAAACTGGCTGTACTGGAACAACGTCTTGCTGCGCTGGAAGGCAAGCTGACTAAAACGGAAAAGCCGCAAGATCCGGCCTGATTATTGCGAATGATATCATCAGAAAAGGCCTGCTCAGCAGGCCTTTTTGCTGTGCGAAATCGGCGTTACCGTACATGAAGTACCGTTGTGGCGCGTGGCAATAACAGCCACAATCCTGCAAACACCACGACTGCATACAGCGCTTTCCAGCCGACCATCGCCAGCAATCCGCAGCACAATACAGCGCCCAGCATCGCCATCCATTTCGAGCGTCCTGCCAGGATCCGGATCCCCGCCAGCATACATAACAGATAAATCAGGATGAAAATCCCATTAGCGTAAGTGATCAGCGCGCCAAGCGGCAGGTGCAGCCAGTAAATCAGTAGCGTAAACAACGCGCAGCAGCCCACCACTAAATTCAGCGCGGGCACCGGCACTTGCTGAGCGGAAAGCTGTGCGAGTTTACTTTGCGGCTTGAGCTGAGCCTGTGACCACACCAGCCGGGCGAAACTCTGGGTATAAATATTCACGCTGGCAAAACACGCCAGATAGCCAATAATGCAGGCGATCCACAACGCTTTTTGTCCGAAGAGCTGTACGACGATACCCGGCAATGATGCGCCTGCTTCCCGCCCTTCTCCCCAGGCATGGAATTTCAGCACCGCTACCGTACATCCCCAGTAAACTGCGCCAGCCACCAGCATGCCGATCAACAACGCGCGCGGGAAATCCCGTTCCGGATGACGGAATTCGGTCGCCAGATGCGCGAAAGCCTCAAGCCCGACAAAACACCAAAACATCACCGCCAGCGCGTCAAACAGGTTCGATGGTGAGACGTCACGCACCGAAGGCAGCGGAATTTCAGGCAGAGAAATATCCCCTTTCCACCAGATTGCCACCACCAGCGCGATCACCAGACAAGCGATTAGCGTTTGAATATTGGCACTGGACCCGGCACTGCGTGTGCCGAGGAACCAGATAACAAACAGCGTACCCAACTGCACCAGCAGCAGGTTTATGCTGCTCCAGCCAAAGGCGGCCTGCCAGAAACCGGCAGCAATATGCAATGCGGCGGGCAATCCGACCGGAATAACTGACAGGAATAACCAACCGGTGACCCGCGCCATATGCGGTCCGAAAGCTTTGCCGACAAAATGCGCTGCACCGCCCGCGCTGGGGAAATGCCGCCCAAGCGCAGCAAACCCGATGGCTATCGGAAACACCAGCAGGATCAGCACCGGCCACGCCCACAGGCTGTCATTTTGTGCCAGCTGAGCCGCCAGTGCAGGCACCGCAAAGACACCAGTCCCCAGTAATGAGGTTGAAAGCAGCCCGACGCCCTGCGCCAGACTCAGTTCCTGTTTTAATCCGCTCACAACAGAGCCACTTCCGTTTTGCGTTATTGATTGAAAAATCAAAAAGAAAAGGGCTTATCAGATAAGCCCTTCAGTGCAGGTAACATGGTCTTCCCGGAGGAAATCAGTCCTGCGCTTTGATCTGATTGATGATTTTGGTAGTGGACAAACCATCTTCAAAATTCAGCACACGGACTTCGCCGCCATTCGCCCAGACTTCCTGACAACCGGCGATTTGCTCAGGCTTATAGTCGCCGCCTTTCACCAGCAGATCAGGCAAGATCCCGGCGATCAAACGCTGCGGCGTGTCTTCATCAAAAGAAACCACCCAGTCCACGGCACCCAGTGCACCCAGCACGATCATGCGGTTTTGCAGCGTGTTTACGGGACGGGTTTCGCCTTTCAGGCGTTTGGTCGAAGCATCGCTGTTAACGGCGACAATCAGACGGTCGCCCAGTTTGCGGGCGTTTGCCAGGTAAGAAACATGTCCGGCATGCAGAATGTCAAAGATGCCGTTGGTCATCACGACTTTTTCGCCGCGCTGACGCGCCATCGCCACGGCGGCTTTTAGCTGTTCTTCGTTCATCACGCCAAAACCAACGTCTGAACGCCCGCCGATCGCATTTTCCAGTTCAACCGGCGAAACGGTTGAGGTGCCGAGTTTACCCACCACCACACCGGCGGCGGCGTTCGCCAGGAAGCAGGATTCTTCCAGCGTATTACCGGCGGCAAGAGCCGCGGCCAGCGTACCGATCACCGTGTCACCGGCACCGGTCACGTCATACACTTCCTGCGCCTGCGTTGGCATATGGAATGGCGCTTTGCCTGGCTGTAACAAGGTCATGCCGTGTTCAGAACGGGTGACCAGAAGCGCGGAAAGTTCGAAATCAGCGATCAGTTGCATACCACGGGCGACAATTTCATCTTCGTTTTTGCAACGACCGACAACGGCTTCGAATTCGGACAGATTTGGTGTCAGTAAAGTCGCACCACGGTAACGTTCGAAATCAGATCCTTTAGGATCAACCAGCACCGGTACGCCAGCTTTTCTCGCCAGCTGGATCATTTTCTGCACTTCAGTCAGTGCACCTTTGGCGTAGTCTGACAGCACCAGTGCGCCACTTTGTGGTAAAGCTTGTTCGATTTTGGTCAGCATCGGCTGGAGATCAACACCTTCAAAACCTTCTTCAAAGTCGAGGCGGATCAGTTGCTGGTTACGGGACAATATACGCAGCTTAGTGATGGTCGGATGCGTGGATAACGCCACGAAATCGCAGTTTACTTTCACTTCCGCCAGACGCTCACTCAGGGCACGGGCGGCATCGTCAACGCCGGTCAGACCGATCAGACGCGAAGAAGCACCGAGAGACGAAATGTTCATCGCCACGTTTGCCGCGCCGCCAGGACGTTCCTCGATGGTATTGACCTTCACCACCGGCACCGGCGCTTCCGGTGAAATACGATTGGTCGGGCCATACCAGTAGCGGTCTAACATTACGTCACCGACAACCAGCACACCCGCGCGGTGAAAATCAGGCAAAGTCACTTTCATCCCAAGACTCCAAAACAGATAAATCAAATCGGGTAAACACAATGCGCCGGATAATATCACAAGCGCCTGTTACCCGAATAAAAACCCTCAGCCCAGCCAGTTCGCCCAGCTGGCGCGGATTTGCGCGCGCTCCGCCGCAAAACTGTCTGCGGCCACTTTCCCGCTGTGCTCCTGCAAAGCGAGGTGATGAATTTCATCGCGCAGCGTGACATAAGCCTGCGTCAGATTTCGAGCCTCTTCTTCCGGCATGATGTCGTGTTGCGCCATCAGCTCAAAAATCCTCACATTATCGGACCAGCGCGTCAGCTTCGGCTCATCATGCGCGAAACGCAGAACCAGATATTGTGCAATGAATTCAATATCCGTAATGCCACCCGGATCGGCTTTCAGATCGAACTCGTCGGCTTTTTTACTGCCCAGATGGGCATACATTTTCTCGCGCATTTCACGGACCTCCTTACGCAGTCCTTCACCATCGCGCTGGCGGCAAAGAATGTCGCGACGCGTGGCATTAAATTGCTGCGTCAGTTGCGGATCACCGTAAACCACGCGCGCGCGAACCAGCGCCTGATGCTCCCATGTCCAGGCTTCATTGGCCTGATAATCGGCAAAAGCTTCGATGGTGCTGACCAGCATGCCGGAGGCACCGGAAGGTCGCAGACGCGGGTCAACCTCATAAAGAATGCCTGACGACGTACGGGTGCTGAATAAATGCATGATGCGCTGCGCCAGCCGCAGATAAAACTGACGCCCGTCGATGCTGCGTTCGCCATCGGTCATCACCTCCGGCGCACAGTCGAGCAGGAAGACCAGATCCAGATCCGAGCTGTAACCCAGCTCCCAGCCACCGAGTTTTCCGTAACCGACCACGGCAAAACCGCGCCCTTCACGGTGCTGAAGATGCGCTGGCTGACCGTATTTCGCGACCATCTGTTCCCACGCCTGCTGCACCACCACGTCGAGGATAGCTTCGGCAAGATAGGTTAAATGGTCGCTGACTTTCATCACCGGCAGCGCCCCGGAAATATCCCCGGCGGCGATACGCAGATGCTGCGCCTGCTTGAACTGACGTACCGCTTCAAGCTGTTGTTCTTCGTCTTCCGTCGGCACCCGCATCAGATACTGGCGCAGTTCGTCGCGGTACGCGCCCGGCTCCACCGGCTGGTAAAGCGTGCGTGTGTCGAGCAGTTCATCGAGCAATAAAGGATGGCGGGCGAGTTGGCTCGCGACCATCGGTGAAGCGGCGCACAGGCGGATTAACTGTTTGAGCGCACCGGGGTATTCCACCAGCAGCTCGATATACGTCGTACGTGTGACGATATTGAGCAGCAACTGCATCAGGCGCTGCAATGTCACATCGGCATTTTTATAGGTGCAGACCTGCGCCAGCAAACGCGGCATCAGCAAATCCAGCTGGTCGCGGCCACGCGGCCCGATCGTGCGTTTATCTACATCACGGCGGAAATCGGCAATCTGATATAAAACATGCCGTTGCGCGTTTTCGTCAAGTTGCGGCACCAGTGGCGCCAGTTCGGCAGGCTCAAGCGCATCAATCCATAAACTGCTGAACTGGGAGAGTTGCACATCATCTTCAGCATCTGGCGTGTCATCACCAATCAGCTCGTTAAACACCGAGCGCACGGCCTGCATGTGAGCATTCACTGCATCCAGAAGCTGCGGCCAGCCAGCATAATTCATCCCCCACGCCAGACGTGCCTGATTCAGTTCATCTGACGGTAAGGTTTGTGTTTGCTCGTCCGCTATTGCCTGCAACAGATTTTCCAGACGGCGCAGGAACAGATAGCTGTTACGCAACTGCAACACCTGTTCTACCGGCAACAGCCCCAGATTTTCCAGCGCCTGAAGCGTTGGCAGCAACGCACGCTGCTGCAATGCCGGTTCGCGCCCGCCACGGATCAGCTGGAATACCTGCACGATAAATTCAATCTCACGGATACCGCCTGCGCCGAGTTTGATGTTGTCTTTCAGACCCCGGCGGCGAACTTCACGAGCGATCATGCCTTTCATGTTACGCAGGGACTGGATCACACTGAAATCGATATAACGGCGGAAGACAAATGGCATCAGCATTTTGCGCAATTCCTGACTGCTGATGTCCTCCGCGCCGCCCATCAGACGCGCTTTCACCATCGCGTAACGCTCCCAGTCACGCCCCTGTTCCTGATAATAATCCTCCAGTGCCGGGAAGCTCATCACCAGCGGGCCGCTGTCGCCGAACGGGCGCAAACGCATGTCCACGCGATATACAAAACCGTCGATAGTGGGCTGATCCAGCACTTTGATCAGCCGCTGGCCGAGACGGGTGAAAAACTGTGCATTATCCAGTTCACGCCGCCCGCCGCGGGTCTGACCATTTTCCGGATAGGCAAAAATCAGATCGATATCCGAGGAGAAATTCAGCTCGCCGCCGCCCAGTTTACCCATCCCGAGGATCAGCATTCTTTGCGGTTCGCCAGCAGCATTGACCGGCGTACCAAACTCGCGACAGCAAGCGTCGTAAAGCCAGTCGCGGGCGCTGACAATCAATAATTCCGCCAGTTCACTCAACTGGTGAAGCGTGTCTTTCGTTTCACTGGTTTGCGCGGACTGCGACCACGCAATGCGGGTCAGAATGCGACGACGAAACAGACGTAACGCTTTCATCAGCCCGGCTTCGTCAGCCACCTGTGTCAGCGATTCCTCCAGCCACTGGCGGTAAAGTTGCCACTCCTGCGCCTGAGGGGGATTTTGGTCAATTTCATGCCACCACTGCGGAAAAGCCAGCAAACTGTCCGTTACGAATTCACTGCTGCTCAGCACGGCCAGTTGCGCATCATCGGGAAGGGGCAGGTTTTCAGGATGTTCACGCCAGCGTTCAAGCAAACTCTGCGCATGGCTTTGCAAAACAGAAGAAAGTGGCAACATGAAGTCAGATTCCTTGCAAAAAAAAGCCCGGGCAATTTGCCCAGGCTTATCAGTCAATTAACGAGGTTGTCCGTTTAACCAGAAAGCATCCATCATCACCGCGTGAGAACGGGCCGAATCCTCCCAGGCGTGTTGCTGCTGAACGATGGCCTGTTGCAGATCGGCCCAGCCGGCAATATACGCGGCAACGTCTTTTTCAGGGTAAGCACCGGCCAGCAAATGGAAGGTAATGATCTGGCGTTTAAGGCGCGCCAGTTGGTCACGATAGCCTTCTTCCGTCAGCGGCTGTGCAAAGGCTTCTTTCAGATCGGCGGCAGTGCGGCCGAGCATGATGTCAGCAAAGCGCTTGAAGGAACCGTCCATTTTTTTCGCGGATTTATCATCAATAAACGGCGCCCAGCCTGATGTTGCCAGCCAGGAAGTAAGCACTAACTTGCATTTCAGATATGTCGCGCTGTAACAGATTTCCTGTGCATCCGCCGATTTCTGTTCCAGAACCGGCACCAGATCAGTAAGTAAGGTACGCAGCTCAGAAGAGGCTTTACGCGGCACAAGTCCGCCGAACAGCACCAGAACCTGGCGCACAGTTTCCACGGCCTGCAACACAGTCAGGCGCGCAGTTTTGTCGCCGCGAACCCACAATTCTTCATGATATTGCCAGTGATCCAGCGCCAGTTCGAACATCGCAGACATAGCCTGCTCAACCGTAGCTTTCGGTTTCGCTTTAAACACCGGCAGCGGTTTGATGTCACGGGCAGGATTGCCCTTTGCAAGATGATAACCACGAGCCGCCTTGCTGAAACCACCCTGCCGCAAGCCGCCGTGCGCGCCAATTTCAGCCGCCAGCGCCAGTAAATCGGCGGTGTTACCTTTTTTCAGCTCAAGTTCAATTTCAGCCAGTGGTTCGTTTAATTCGCCAGCCACCACTTCGCCCTGATCTAACCCAAGTTCGATCTCGCTTTCGCCGTAAGTGATCACCCACTTCTCGCGGGTGAAATCCGTGCGGAAGAGCGGAGCGAGTTCTTTCTGCAATGCAGCGGGTTTGCACCCTTCCGGCCAGATATCTTTCGGGAACGCGCTGAGTTTCAACACCGGCTTTTTCAGCTCAACGTTGTATTCAGGGCGCTGATGTAACCCCCCCACCACTTTGCCACCGGTTTTGATGGTCATTTCATACTGATCGTCAAAACCACGGATCCGCAGACCCATGTCATGCGAACGTAAATAGTTTTCCGCAGTCTCAAAATAGATGTTGGTCAGTTTCGAAGGCGCGGTGTGCTCGCTGTTAAAACCAGCGAGTTGCGAAGGTAATTCGGCGATTGCGGCCGGGGTGGCGATAAATTTTAATTCTATTTCTACGGTCATATGAGTCTTCACACCGATTCTTTGCTGCCAAAAGGGATTAACGCGTCGCTGCCAATTCTATCATAAGCACAGCGCGCAAGCCGCATGTTGCGGGATTGTAAGATAGTTCTCATTCCGGTTTATACATTGCGTCGTCACACTGTTGCCCTTACTATCGGTCTCCAACTTTTAGTACTTATATGAGTGCAATGGCCGGACAGTGGCGGTTGCCAGAAGACGTATCCTGATAAAACGGATCCACACTTCACGTTCCCTAAATTCACAAAGAAACGATGAAATAATGCAGAAATTACGCCTAATTGGTTTCGCTTTGCTTGGTTTAAGCATGACATGGGGCGCTCACGCTGATGAGAAGCGCTATATCTCCGACGATTTGATTACCTATATCCACAGTGGTCCAGGTAATCAGTATCGCATCGTTGGCACCCTGAATGCCGGTGAAGAAGTCACCCTGCGCAGTGTCAACGACAGTACGAAATACGGTGAGATTGTTGATTCAAAAGGTAAAACCGCCTGGATCCCGCTTGATCAGTTAAGCAATGTGCCGAGCTTGCGTACCCGCGTTCCGGATCTGGAACAACAGGTGAAAACGCTGACCGACAAGCTGACCAATATTGATTCCAGCTGGAACCAGCGCACGGCAGAAATGCAGGCCAAAGTCTCTTCCAGTGACGGCATCATCAACGGCCTGAAGAAAGAAAATCAGGATTTGAAAAATCAGCTGATCGTGGCGAAGAAGAAGGTTGACGCGGTCAATGTGCAGCTCGACGACAAACAAAGAACCATTATCTTACAATGGTTTATGTATGGCGGCGGTGTCGCGGGTGTCGGTCTGGTGCTGGGTCTGCTGTTGCCACATCTCATCCCACGTCGCAGGAAAAAAGATCGCTGGATGAGCTGACAGCTCAGCATCCTGATCGTTTCCCTAAGGCACTTCGGTGCCTTTTCGTGTTTCCATCAGTCAGGAAATCTTCAGCGCAACTTTGCTATGATGAAGACAGAGTCCTTTGGCTAATTTCAGGAGTTATCGCGTGGAGATTTACCTGGTCGGCGGCGCAGTCCGAGACAGTTTATTAAACCTGCCTGTGTCTGAACACGATTGGGTGGTAGTGGGCGCGACGCCTGAATATATGCTCGAAAATGGCTATCAGCAGGTCGGTAAAGATTTTCCGGTCTTCCTGCATCCGGTCACTCACGATGAATATGCGCTGGCCCGTACTGAGCGGAAATCTGGCTCCGGTTATAACGGCTTTACCTGTTATGCCGCACCGGATGTCACGCTGGAACAAGATCTGATGCGTCGGGATCTGACCATTAATGCCATCGCCAAAAGCAACGATGGCGAACTTTTCGATCCCTATCACGGTCAGCGTGATATCGAACAACGCCTTTTGCGCCACGTTTCCGATGCTTTCGGCGAAGATCCGCTGCGGGTTCTGCGCGTTGCCCGCTTTGCTGCACGCTTCGCGCATTTAGATTTCACGGTCGCCCCGGAAACGCAGGCGCTGATGCAACAGATGGCGGAAAGCGGTGAGCTGGAAGCCCTCACACCTGAACGTGTATGGAAAGAAACCGAGAAAGCGTTACAAACGCAGGATCCGCAGGTCTATTTCCAGGTGCTGCGCGATTGTGGCGCCCTGAAAGTGCTGTTTCCTGAAATCGATGCATTATTTGGCGTGCCTGCACCGGCGAAATGGCATCCGGAAATTGATACCGGCATACATACGCTGATGACGCTGAAAATCGCCAGCACCCTGACGCCTGACGTCGATGTGCGTTTTTCGGCGCTTTGCCATGATTTGGGTAAGGCTCTGACGCCGCCGCAATTCTGGCCTGCCCATCACGGTCATGGCCCGGCGGGCGTGAAACTGGTGGAGGAACTCTGCCAGCGGCTGAAAGTGCCGACGCACATTCGTGATTTAGCGAAACTGGTCGCGGAGTTCCATGACCTGATCCACACCGTCAATAAACTGCGTCCGGAAACCTTGTTAAAACTGTTCGATACCATTGATGTCTGGCGTAAACCGCAGCGTCTTGAGCAGATGATCATGACCAGTGAAGCCGATGCGCGCGGGCGTACGACATTTGAAAATAATCCCTATCCGCAAGGCGATTACCTGCGTGAAGCCTTTGCAGTCGCCAGCAGCGTTTCAAATAAAGAGGTGCTGGATGCGGGTTTCCAGGGTATGGCTATCCGTGATGAACTGAAGAAACGCCGTACTCAGGCGCTCGCCGACTGGAAACAAACTCAGGACGTGGCGATTTAAACGCTGGCTTTATTCATAAGAAAAGCCCCGCCGGTGATTCACCGTGCGGGGCTTTTTATTGCCTCAGGGAAGCAAAAATCAGGCGATAAACACAAAATACACGGCAATTGCCACGAAGAAACGGTAAATCGCAAACGGGATAAACGAAATACGTTTAATCACCGCCAGGAAGGTTTTAATTGCGATCAACGCAACAATGAACGCAGAGACAAACCCTGTGGCAAACATCGGTAAATCCGCCATATTCAGGAAGCTGTAGCTCTTGTACAAATCCAGGGCCGTCGCGCCCATCATCATCGGCACCGCCAGCAGGAAAGAGAACTCAGATGCCGCAAAACGGCTGATCCCCATTAACATCCCCCCACTGATGGTTGCCCCTGAGCGGGAGAACCCGGGCCAGAGCGCCAGACACTGAAAAACACCAATCATAAACGCCTGCACGTAGGTGATGTCATCCAGCCCCTCGGCACGCGGTTTTTTAGGTTTCAGCAACTCGGCAGCAATCAGCAAAATACCGCCGACCACCAGTGCATACATGACATATTTTGGCTCGAACAACGCTTTGATTTGAGAGTGCAGAAGCAGCCCCAGTACCGTTGCCGGAATCATCCCCAAAATAATATGCAATAAATTTAAACGACGAGAACCCGAGCCTTCATGAACCGGCGGTTTACCAAAATGCAAACCTATCATGTTGAACAAACGACGCCAGAACATCACGACCACGGCCAGAATTGAACCTAACTGGATAACCACTTCAAATGATTTTGAGGTATCTCCGGTAAAGCCAAGAAGATTGCCGACAATAATCAAATGACCGGTAGAAGAAACAGGCAAAAACTCGGTGAGTCCTTCAACCACCCCCAAAATAGCCGCAACAAGCAAAGAATGACTTTCGACGATCATTATCGCACCCTACCCTTTAAAAGATCCGCTGATGGGAAATATGCTTACAATACACACAATAAAAAAGCGGCATCATGCTGAGCCGCTTCAGTAAAGAAAACCCGGCAACCCGGACTTTCCTTTTAACGCTTCTTTATGACATTCAATAGACAAGCGTTTTCTAAATTGTATCCATAACAGGATTTAAAAACGCTTTCCACGCTCGATAATCACGCCGACATTCGCTGCCTGAGCAACAGCGCCCGGTTTGCTGAGCTTAATCCGAACCCACGGAGAATTAAACCGGCTCAGCAGCAATGTCGCCACCTCTTCCGCTACGCGTTCAACCAGCGCAAAATTTTGTGAAGAAACATGCCCGATCACCGCATCACTGACATCAGCATAGCTTAAACAGTCATTCACATCGTCAGTGGCGGCGGACTTTTGGTTATCCCAGGCCATTTCGATATCGAATACCAGTTTCTGTTTAATGGTCTGTTCCCATTCGTAAGCGCCAATGGTAGTGATTACATTTAGTTGCTCAATAAATACGATATCCATCACGTGATTCTCTGTTTTTGGCCCAGCCGGATACCACTTCCAGCAGAAAATGCGTATTATCCATGGATGTTGCGATTAAAACGACCCTTATTAGACGGAACGGCTTTATGAGTGCTACCGCGCTTGGAATGATTATTTTCGCCTACCTCTGCGGCTCGATTTCCAGTGCTATTCTGGTCTGCCGGGTAGCCCGTTTACCCGATCCGCGCACAGCGGGCTCAGGCAATCCCGGCGCCACCAACGTTTTACGCCTGGGTGGCCGTCTGGCCGCTGCCGCTGTTCTGATTTTCGATGTCCTCAAAGGCATGCTGCCGGTCTGGCTGGCATACCGTCTGAACATTCCGCCTATGTATCTTGGCCTGACGGCCATCGCGGCATGTCTTGGCCATATCTATCCGGTCTTTTTCCGCTTTAAAGGCGGCAAAGGTGTTGCCACGGCGTTTGGTGCTATCGCCCCCATCGGCTGGGACCTGACCGGCCTGATGACCGGCACATGGCTGCTGACCGTGCTGCTGAGCGGCTATTCGTCACTGGGTGCGATCGTCAGCGCACTGATTGCGCCATTTTATGTCTGGTGGTTCAAACCGGAGTTCACCTTCCCGGTCGCCATGCTTTCCTGTCTGATCCTGTTGCGTCATCACGACAATATTCAGCGCCTGTGGCGTGGTCAGGAAGGAAAAATCTGGGATAGGCTGAAGAAAAAACGTAAAGCGGCGAAAGAAGATAAGACCGAATAGTCAGTAAAATGCAGATTGCAGACATAAAAAAACGACCTCAGGCGGGTAATGCCGGTCACTTAAG
>NZ_JYDF01000160.1:0-695 GCF_003263525.1 Rahnella sp. NRRL B-41462
TCTTCATTGCGTACGCACTGTTTTGTTATTTTAAGGAGTGCAGCTATGAAAATTGTCATGCTCAACGCCGCAACATTGCCTGTTTATAGAGATGAACTGGCACAACTTCTCATCGAAGCCAACAGTACAGGCGCTTGCGTGGGGTTCCCGCACGTCACCGGACAAAGAGAGGCGGAAGACTCTTTTCATGATTTACGCCCTGCACTAACTCAAAATGAGCGACTGCTTTGGATCGCCAGAGATGAACAAGGTGTCATTGGGACCGTTCAGCTCGATCTGGCCCATTCTCCGGATTTACCTCATCAGGCCGAAGTTAGTACTTTGCTGGTCTGTGCCCGTGCGAGACGACGCGGCGTCGGTCGTCTGTTAATGCGTGCACTGGAAAATACCGCACAGAACCTGCGTTGCTCCGTTCTGTCTTCAGATATGCAGTCAGGTTCGGACGCCGAAGCTTTCTATCGGGCTCAGGGTTATCGCTGTGCGACACTCAGGCAAGACTCAGCCCGTTACAGCAGAAAAAATGAAGTAGTCTATTACAAACAACTACCGCCCTTCACCTGCGCCTCTCACCCCCTCTTTTAGTCTGTGAAAGTGCGGTGAGTATTTCATCGCACTTTCACAGACTTTCCTCACTTGCATAAGTTTCTCAAAAATTTTTAAACTCAATCAAAGAAATCGATAAGTTATAAGAAAAA
>NZ_JYDF01000161.1:0-3233 GCF_003263525.1 Rahnella sp. NRRL B-41462
GGGAGGGGGTTTTAAGTATTAACGCAAATGCCTGTCCGGTAACTTAACCCGCTGATTTGTCTTTAATACCCCACCCCAACCCTCCCCTTCGCAGGGGAGGGAGTCGATCGAGTTTCCGCTGAAGACTTTAGATCTTTTCGCTCTTAGTTATCACTTTTATTTTGTTGCTTAAATTCCCTGATATGTTAAAACTCTGCTACTGCGAGTCTTAGACGGCTAAACGTCTAAATCCCCAACCGTCTATTTAATAAGGCCCAACGCCCAGTGACTTCCTCCCTCCTTGAGATGCGTAATATCTCGATTTCATTTGCCGGTTTCCCTGCCCTGCGCCAGGTGGATTTCACGCTGGAAGGCGGATCCGTCCATGCATTAGTCGGCGCAAACGGCGCGGGGAAATCGACGCTGATGGCGGTGCTTTCCGGCACGCATGACCATTACACCGGGCAGATCACTATCGACGGCGAAGCGGTAAATATCCGCCTGCCGCATCATGCCCGCGAGCACGGTATTCATCTGGTGCAGCAGGAAGTGGATGTCGCGCTGGTGCCGACGCTGAACGTTGCGGAAAACATCATGCTCGACCGCCTTTCCGAACCGGGCCATCTGCATAACTGGCCGCAGCTTTACCGCCAGGCGCAACTGCTGACTGAGCAGCTCGGCCTGAACATCAGCCTGCGGGCGCGGATCGAAAGCTGCACGCTGGCCGAGAAACAACTGATTTTGCTGGCGCGGGCGTTATCGCATAAATGCCGTTTTCTGATCCTTGATGAACCGACCGCCCCGCTGGATCAGGCGGAAAGTGCACGCCTGTTCGCGCTGGTCCGCAAGCTGAAAGCCGCCGGAATGGCGATCGTATTTATCTCGCACCGCATTCATGAACTGCGCGATATCTGCGACCGTATGACGGTGCTGCGTGACGGGCGTCTGGTCAGCGATGACAGCATGGACGGCCTGAGCAACGAGCACATTATCGAGAAAATGATCGGCCATCAGCTCGACGATATTTATCCGCCGCGCCGTCCGCCGCACAGCGGTGAAACGCTGCTAAGCATTCACGGGATGCACGATAAAGACAAACTGCGCGATATCTCGCTGCGACTGCATCGTGGCGAAATTCTCGGCATTGCCGGGCTGGCGGGTGCCGGAAAAACGGAACTGTGCAAAGCGTTGTTTGGCGCAACGCCGAGTCAGGTAGAAAGCGGTGAGCTGAATGGCAAACCGTGGAAGCCGAAGGAGCCGCACCTTTCTGTCGAACAGGGGCTGGCGTTAGTACCGGAAGAACGGCGCAAGGAAGGGATTTTCATTGACGAAAATATCCCGATGAACCTGAGTGTGACCGCTGATGACACCTTTTCGCGCTGGAGTATTTTCAACGCGCGCCAGTCGCTGTCATGGGCAAAAGACATTATCAGCCGCTTAGGCATTCGCGCTTCCGGGCCGATGCAGAAGCTGGCCCGGCTTTCCGGCGGCAACCAGCAAAAGGTCGCCATCGGGAAATGGCTGCGCAGTGAGAGTCAGGTGTTGATCTTCGACGAACCGACCAAAGGCGTGGACATCAAGGCCAAAACGGACGTGTTCAGGCTGATCGACGGCCTGGCGCAACAGGGAAAAGGCATTATTTATGCTTCCGGTGAGTTCGCCGAACTGGTCGGTTTATGCGACCGCATTCTGGTGTTATGGGACGGCCGTATCGTCGCCGAACTGAACGCCGCAGACGTCGACGAAGAAACCTTATTAGTCTATTCAACCGGAGGAATACCCGCGTGAACAAAGCCGTGGTGAGTAAAGAAAACGTGCCCGATGCCCGCCAGCCGTGGCGTCATCAGCTGTTCGAATTTTTATATAAATGGGGCATGTTGCTGACCGTGGTGTTGCTGATCGCCGCTTTTGGTCTGGCGTCAGATAACTTCCTCGAACCGTCGAACATCATCAATATCTTGCGTTCGATTGCCATCGTGACGGTGATTGCCATCGGCGTGTCGATTTCCCTGGCGGTCGGCGGCTTCGATTTATCGGTCGGCTCAACGGCATCGCTTGCCAATGCGCTGGTGATTTCGATGTTCGTCTGGCACGGTTTCGGCACGACCGAAGCGATACTTATCACGCTGGCGTTGTGCACGCTGGTCGGCCTGTTCAACGCCTTTCTGATCGTCATCCTGAAAATTCCTGACATGCTGGCAACGCTCGCCAGTCTGTTTGTGATTCAGGGCGCAGCGATGACTTACAGCTACGGCGGTTCCATCACTGAAAACATGTTATTACCGAGCGGCGACATGGCCGAAGGCACGGTCCCTGCGGTGTTCAGCCTGCTCGGTCAGGTGCCGGTGATTGTGATCGTGATGGCCGTCGTGACCATTGCGGTGCAACTGTTTATGTCGCTGACCAAGCATGGCCGCCGCATGTACGCCATCGGCGGAAATCCGCTGGCCGCACGTCTGGCGGGGATCCGCACCGCGCGCTACCGCGTGATTGCTTATGTGATGTCATCTGTTCTGGCCGGTGCAGGCGGGATTTTGCTGGCTTCACGTATCGGTTCTTCGCAGGTGAATGCCGGTGGCGGCTATCTGATGGATGCCGTTGCCGCCGCTTATATCGGTTTCTCGCTGGCCGGTTCCGGTAAGCCTAATGCGCTCGGCACACTGCTTGGCGCGGTGATTTTAGGCGTGCTGTCGAACGGGCTGGTGATGTTGTCGGTGCCGTATTATGCGATGGATATCATCAAAGGGTTAGTGCTGGCAGTGGCGTTAGCGCTGACGTATATCCAGAAGAGATAGCGGAGGCCGCTGCTATATTTCGGCCTCTTTAAGGTCAACACCGTGGGCTCGCCGCCCACACTGGCCCAAAGGGTTTTAAACGAAACCCTTTGGAATCCTGCGTTTTTTTAACTGCGCGCTTCGCTCGCTGACTATGTTTCAGCAACCACAGCGACCGGCTGGAAATCTTGCCGCTGCGCGGTTCCTTCTCTCGGTCTTCGAGCCATAGGTCTCGAAGCCGCTCCGTTCAGCAAGATTTCTGAATCGCCCGCGGGATCTTAAATTCAAGGGCAGACAGTTTAAGATTTCAAAATCAGTCAGGTTGTGAATTAAGAGCCTGAGGCCGGTTCCAAAATACCGCCGGACGAGAGGTGGAAAACCGCGCATCTTTTTGCGCGGGTTGTAACCCGATGGGAGGGAACCGCGCAGCGGCGGGATTTTGCGGCTATCACTGCGGCTGATGAAACATAGTCAGCGAGC
>NZ_JYDF01000162.1:0-12197 GCF_003263525.1 Rahnella sp. NRRL B-41462
CCCAGATTCTGTACGGCAATCGCGTTACCGGCACCGACAGAAATCTTACCGCGATGCTGCAACAGGGCATTCAGCGGGACCACAAAGAAGCCGCCTAAAATCCCCACCACCACCAGCACAATGTAAGAACTCAGCATGCTGGTTTGCAGCGCAAAGACCACCACGGCGATACCGATGGCGACACCTGCTGGCAGGCAGCGTTTCACGGTTTCCAGACGGATTAACTTCGCCGCCGCTCCCGCACCAAACACAATCCCGATCGCCACCATCGCATTCAGCAAGGTCGGGGTTTTGTTATCGGTGATGCCCAGCGCCACGGGAACCCACAGCACCAGCAGGAAACGCAGCGTCACGCCCGCGCCCCAGAACAAGCTGGTACCGACCAGCGAGAAGCGGGTTTCGCCATCCTGCCACAAGGTTTTGCAGGCAGAGAAAAATGTCCGGCTCATTTTTGCCGGATTCCATGACTGCCCCGGACGCGCCGGGTTCAGCTTCGGAATAAACCAGTTTGCCGCCACTGCCGCGCCATACGCCAGCACACAGATACCGAGCGCCGCCAGAATGCTCCAGTCAGCCAGTGCGCCACCGGCCACAGAACCCAGCAGGATCGCGGCAATAGTAGAGGCTTCCATCAGGCCATTGGCTTTCACCAGTTGTTCACCACTGGCGATCTCGCCCAGAATGCCGTATTTCGCCGGTGAATAAGCCGCAGCGCCAATGCCGACCAGCGTATAACCGAGGAACGGATTCATGCCCGCGCAAATCACCGCCGCGCCCGCCAATTTCAGCAGGTTAGCGACCATCATCACGCGGCCTTTGGAAAAACTGTCGGCAAACTGCCCGACAAACGGCGCGAGAATGATGTACGTCGCCACGAACGCCATTTGTAAAACGGGCTGGCTCCAGTCGGGATAAAGCTGTTGTTTGATCAGCGCCAGCGCGGCAAACAACAGCGCGTTATCACCGAAAGCCGACAGGAACTGCGCCACGATCACCGCCGTCATACTCTTTGACATCAACGGCCCTGCAGCTGCCTTTAAAGGCTGACTCATGCTTCACTCTCCGGGTTCTCTGCCATCTCGCGCAGGGTGACAAAATCGGGTTTACCGCTGCCGAGCAACGGTAACGCTTTAACGACGCGAATTTCACGCGGCACGGCCAGTTCCGGCAACCCCAGTTCACGGGCAGCTTTACTTAACGCATCACGACGTAATTCAGGATCGGTGGTGAACAGCACCAGTGCCTCGCCTTTGCTGGCATCACTGCGCGATGTCGCCGCATGCTGTTTATCGGGTGAAGCCTTGATCGCCAGTTGCTCGACACTTTCCAGCGAGACCATTTCTCCCGCCAGTTTGGCAAAACGCTTCACGCGACCACGGATGGCACAGAAACCTTTTTCATCCAGCGTGACGATATCACCGGTGTCATACCAGCCCGCCTGCATTTCACCTGCGGCATTCTCAGCCTGCGGAGTTTCCAGCACACCCGGATTTTCGACGCGCAGATAGCCTTTCATGATGTTCGGCCCGCGCAGTTGCAGACGTCCGCCCTCTTCAATGCCCGGCACGGTAATCAGACGAGACTCCATCCCCGGCAAAATCTTGCCGACGGTGTTTACTTTAGTCGCCATCGGTACGTTGATCGCCACCACCGGCGCACATTCGGTCACACCGTAGCCTTCGAGAATGCGGATACCAAATTTGTTCTGCCAGATTTCCTTGGTGCTTTCAGCCAGTTTTTCCGCACCGGCCACCACATACCGCAAGCGGGCAAAATCATACGGATGGGCAAAGCGGGCGTAATTGCCCAGGAACGTTGAAGTACCGAAAAGCACGGTACAGTTCTGGTCGTAGACCAGTTCGGGCACGATGCGGTAATGCAGCGGACTCGGATACAGGAACACGCGAGCGCCGGTAATCAGCGGCGTTAACAATCCGACGGTCAGGCCAAAGGCGTGGAACAGCGGCAGCGACGACATAAAGCGGTCACGCGGCGTGAAGTCCGCCACGGTACGGATTTGCTCGACGTTAGCCAGCAGGCTGGCGTGTGAATGCACCACACCTTTCGGATTGCCTTCAGAACCCGAAGTAAACAGCACCAGTGCTGCATCATCGGCTTTTTGCGGCAGCATCGCACGACGCGGGAAGATCAGATGGAACAGGATCCACAGCTTGTCCTGCATGGTCACCGTGTCTTTCAAATCTTCCAGATAGACCCAGTTCGCCTCTGGCACGTTCTCCGGCAGGTGCGTCAGTTTGCCTTTTTCAAGGAACTGGCGGGAGGTAATAATGGTTTTGATCTGCGCCGCTTTCATCGCGCTTTGCAACCCTTTGGCACCCGCAGTGTAGTTAAGCAACGCCGGAATACGGTTGCGCATTGACGCGCCAAACAGCGCCGCCGCCATGATCGTGGCATTTGGCAACAGCATCCCGACATGCTCACCTTCGCGGGTAAAACGTTGCAAAATGCGGCTCACGCCCAGGCATTTTTTCAGCAGTCCCTGATAGGTATCTTCTTTGAACGCGATATCAGCGATACAGGGTTTGCGACGGCCATAACGGGTTTGTGCAGACAACAACGCCTGATACAGCGTTTCCGGTTCGCGGGTATCCATACGTGCCTGCATCATAATTTTATGCAGTTGCTCACCGGCGAGAATGCGGCGGTCACGGGAACGCGGCGCATCCGGCATCGGAATGGTAGTCGGCGGCAAAAGATTGATGGTGACCTTCGGGAACCAGCGGATTTTAAAGCTGCCGAACAACCGGCCAAACGGCGTATATTCCGGCCCGTCTATGCGCACCGGAATGACGGTCGCCTGTGACTTCGCCGCCACAAAGGCCGCGCCGTCGTAAATCTTCATTAATGAACCGGTAACCGTAATGCGCCCTTCCGGAAACACAACTACCGGACGCCCTTTCTCCACCTCGCGGATCAAATGCTTGATCGCCATCGGTTTGGTGGGATCCAGCGGCATGAAGTCCACATAGGGTTTCAGCCAGCGCATAAACCAGCTGTCCGTGATGTTGGAATACACTGCAAATACCGGTTTGACCGGCAGGAAAAGCACCAGCAACATGCCGTCAATAAACGAGACATGGTTCGGCGTGAGGATTAAACGCGGGTAATTAAAATCGTTTCTCGCCGGGGTCACGGTAACCCGGAACATCAGGCGGAAGAGCCATCTGAACGCGGCGAAAAGAAAGTTATACATGTTTGCCATCTCCTTATGTGTCATCCCTGATCTTGAAGAAAAAGGTTGGGGAAACAGCATACTATAAGCCGCTGAAAAATGACGACAGTCAGAGAGAGTTTAGGAGGGAACTGATCGGTGTGCCGGAGTTGAGGCAAAAAAAAACCTACGCATCCGCGTAGGTTGGTGCAAATTTAATCGGTATCAACATGCAGAGCACGTTGATGATTCACCAATCAATACCTCTGGGACGTTCAATTTAGCTGTTTTGTACGAACCACAGCCAGCAGGCAATCGAAACATAATTCCGCAAAGTGTAACGAGTGGTGAAAATAGGCCCGATTTATCCTAAATCGGGCTAACTATTTAAAAACTACCTTAAACAGGTCCCACTTCGACCAGGCAACTCATGGCATTTGGCCCCTGCGTCAGACGCGACGTGCCGATATCCAGCGTCAGTACATTCGGGTTCCCCGCCTGCTCGGTTTCCTGCCATTGACCACCAAAGCCAGGATCAAACCAGGCGCCGGTCGACATCAGCACCACGCCACGCGTAATTCCGTCACTGAGTGACACCCCCGCCAGACAACTGCCACGCGCATTGTGCACTTTCACCCGGTCTCCCTCCTTGAGCTGACGGCTGAGAGCATCTTCCGGATGCATAAACAACGTTTCCTTACCGGCGGTTTTGTTCGACTGCGCCAGCGGCGACTGATCAAGCTGGCTGTGCAGACGATCTTTTGGCTGAATGGAAATCAGGTGCAGCGGCCACTGTTTGGCACTTTCCGCGCCCAGCCATTCTACCGGCGGCTGCCACTCCGGGTGCGGCGCGAAATCGTCATAACCGTAACCCGCGATGGTTTCGGAGAACAGTTCGATTTTGCCGCTGTGGGTCCCCAGCGGATTAGCACGCGGGCTTTTACGGAATTCCTCAAAGAACACGTAATCTTTTTCCGGTACCGGCAGTTCAACAAAACCGCGCTCCCAGAAGGTTTCAAAGTCAGGCCATTCAACGCCGGTGCCTTTCTGCGCTTCGCCACACTGACGGTAAATATGGCGCAACCATTGATCTTCATTACGCCCCTGCGTGAACTGCTCGCGGTAACCGAGACGGTCAGCAATGTCAGCGAAAATATCAAAATCGTTACGCGCCTGATGTTGTGGTGCAACAGCCTGATGCATCGCCAGCACGAAGCGGTCGCGTGACGATCCGCCGATATCATTACGTTCCAGCGAGGTCGTCGCGGGCAGCACGATATCCGCCATCTGCGCCGCTGGCGTCCAGACGTTATCCTGCACAATCACGGTGTCCGGCTTCTGCCAGCCTTCGACCAGACGGTTCAGTTGCTGATGATGGTGGAACGGATTACCGCCCGCCCAGTGCACCAGGTGAATATCGGGATAATTCAGCGTTTCGCCCTGGAATTCATACGGCTGGCCGGGATTGAGCAGCATGTCACTGATACGCGCCACGGGGATCGACAAACCAGAAGGATTCGGCCCGGCACTGACGGCAGGCCCCGGCGTGTCATAACGCGGATTACCCACGCTGTTCATCGAGCCGTGACCGAAGGAGAATCCGCCCCCCGGCAAACCGACCTGCCCGAGCATGGCGGAAATGGCGATCATCATCCAGTAAGGCTGCTCGCCACGGTGAGCACGCTGTACAGAATAAGAACAGGTGATAAAGCTGCGTACACCGATCAGATCATCTGCCAGACGCGCAATACGCTCAGCCGGTACGCCGGTAATGTGGCTTGCCCAGTCAGGGGTTTTCGGGATGCCGTCAGTGTCGCCGCGCAGATAGGCGGCAAGCTGCGGATAACCGACGCAATGGCTGGTCAGAAACGCCTCGTCCTGCGCTTCTTTGCGCTGAATCTCAAACGCGACGGCCATCATCAGCGCCGCATCGGTGTTCGGGCGGATCGGGATCCACTCTGCATTCACGAATTCCGGACAGTCGTCGCGCATCGGGCTGATGTTAATGACGCGGGTGCCTTTTTTCGCCAACTGTTCCAGCGCCGGTTTCAGGGTATGTTCCACCGCGCCGCCGGACGCCACTTGCGCATTTTTCAGCGCCAGACCGCCAAATGCCACCAGAATGTCAGCGTGTTCGACCACACTTGGCCACGAGGTCACGCGTCCGGTCAGCGGGGTAAACGTGCCGATAACGTACGGCAGGAAAAATTGCGCCGAGCCCCAGCTATAGTTGCCCTGCTGATCCACCCCGCCGCCACCGGTGAAATAAAAACGACGCACCAGAGAACGGGCGTGATGCAAACGTCCGGCCGATGACCAGCCGTAAGAGCCGTTGAAAATGCCGGAAGCGCCGTAGCGATCACGCACGCGTTTATTCTCTTCGGCCACCAGATCCAGCGCCAGATCCCAGTCCACTTCGACAAAATCTTCGCGGCCCCGCAGCGAACGATCGCTGTTTTCGCGATGTTTCAGCCACGAGCGGCGCACGGCCGGTTTGCGGATACGTTTGTCGGAATAGACCAGCGGCGCAATGGAATCGAGCAGAGGTGAGGGATCGGCATCCGCCTTATAAGGTTCACAACGGATTAAGCGGCCATCTTCCACCACAGCGGTATATGCGCCCCAGTGGGCCAGTTGCGGATAGCGTTTTATCGACATAATTTCTATTTTTCTCAGCGCAGATAAATGACTTTAAAAATACCATTCACTGCGCTGACACTTCAAAGAACAAATAATCTTAATAAAACGCATTTCCACCCTATCGCACTGGGATTTCGGTTAATCACCACGATCTTTTCCCGTTACATCGCGCTTACATCAAAAAGTTGCGATCAGCATCCTTGCAGCCACTGGTCTTTTCCGCAAAACTGGTCAGTGTAAACGATTACCCTCACGGAAAACGGAAGTGTTATGGCAACGATTAAGGATGTAGCAAAACTGGCAGGCGTATCGGTTGCGACCGTTTCACGCGTGATAAACCATTCCCCGAAAGCCAGCGACAGCTCGCGGGAAGCCGTACAGAACGCCATGCAGCATCTGCAATATCATCCGAATGCCAACGCCCGCGCCCTCGCCCAACAGGCAACCGAAACGCTGGGGCTGATCGTGGCCGACGTTTCTGATCCGTTTTTTGGCGCGATGGTCAAAGCGGTCGAACAGGTGGCCTACGCCACCGGCAATTTTCTGCTGATTGGTAACGGTTATCACAACGTTGAAAAAGAGCGTCAGGCCATTGAGCAGTTGATCCGCCACCGCTGTGCGGCGTTAGTGGTTCACGCCAAAATGCTGCCAGAAGATGAGCTGACCAGCCTGATGCAGCAAATCCCCGGAATGGTGCTGATTAACCGCACGTTGCCGGGTTTTGAACAACGCTGTATTGCACTCGATGACCGCTACGGTTCCTGGCTGGCGACGCGCCACCTCATTCAGGCCGGCCATCAGCGCATCGCGATTTTATGTTCCAACCACGGCATTTCCGATGCCAGCGACCGGCTTCAGGGCTATATCGACGCCCTCACCGAACACAACATTCCGGTGGATGACAAGCTGATTGCCTACGCGGAACCGGATGAAATCGGTGGTGAAAAAGCCATGGCGGATTTACTGGGATTGGGCAAAGGATTTACGGCAGTGACCTGCTACAACGACCCGATGGCTGCCGGTGCATTATCGGTATTAAGCGATAACAGTATTGATGTGCCGGGCGAAATTTCGCTGATTGGCTTTGATGATGTGCTGATTTCACGCTATCTGCGCCCGCGTCTGACCACCGTACGTTATCCGGTGGTGGCAATGGCGAATCAGGCAGCGCAACTGGCGTTAGCGCTGGCAAACGGTCAGCCGTTACCGGAAACAACCCATATGTTCAGCCCGACGCTGGTACGTCGTCACTCGGTGAGCGGCCCGGCAAACAGCTAAAGATGTTGATGGAAAAGATGCACCGGCTTATCCGGATAATCCAGCGCATCGCCGATATATTTCCAGCCAAAACGTTCGTAATAGCCGGTGAATTCGGCATACAAATACAACTCACAAAAGCCGCTGCGGCGGCTCTGTTCCAGTACAAATGCCTGTAACTGCTGCCCCAGCCCGCACGAACGGAAATTTTCATCCACGTATAACGCCGCCAGCCACGGGGTAAGATCCTGACGGCTGATTAAATCACAGCGCCACAGGCCCACGGTTCCTGCCAGCCTGTCGCCTTCGAGTGCGATAAATGTTTGCGGTAAGTCCGCGCCGGACAGGCTGCTTCGCACCACGCTGGCAAAAAACTCCCGGCTGTTTTCGCTGCCAAATGCCTGCCAAAGCCAGTCTGTGACCGCGTCCTGAAATTCAGGCCGTTCACTCAGATTAATAATCTTCATCGTGTTCAGACCATCTTTCCCTGAAAAATCGGCACAGATTCAAACAGATAGCCGTCAAACTCCGGCGCATCCACATCCGACAATTCCATCAGCGTATTTTTCACATTTTCCATGTGCTGCCACATCGCCTGATACGAGCCCATGACGTCGCGGCGGCGCAGTGCGGCCAAAATATTCTGATGATCAGCCAGCCATTTCAGGCGGTAACCGCGGGTAGCAATATGGCTGTGTAACTGTTTCCACAGCGGGCTGGAATCCCGGTGCATCCAGATATTTTTCACCGAATCGAGCAGCATCTGGTTTTGTGTCGCACCGGCAATCAGCAG
The DNA here is from genome assembly GCF_003263525.1 of Rahnella sp. NRRL B-41462. NCBI lineage: Bacteria > Pseudomonadati > Pseudomonadota > Gammaproteobacteria > Enterobacterales > Yersiniaceae > Rahnella > Rahnella sp. NRRL B-41462. The sequence continues at coordinate 7,863 of NZ_JYDF01000162.1, forward strand.
GTGGAACAGCCGGTCGTTATCACCGCTTTCGTCGTTAGCCACGATGGCGATTTGTTCCTGCTCCAGCGTGCGGCGCAGATTTTCGATATCCGCTTTGGTGGCCATTTTGGCGGCAAACGCGGCAATATTGCTTTCGAGCAACTGCCGCGCCTGTAAGATTTCAAAGGGGCCAATCTGCCCCTGATACAACAGTTCGTCTTCGCCTTCTTCCTGAGAAGGAATGCGGATCACGTACACGCCGGAACCCTGACGGATATCCACCGTGCCCTCCAGTTCCAGCATCAGTAAGGCTTCGCGCACAATCGTCCGGCTGACGCCGTAGTTTTCCGCCATATTGCGTTCGGGCGGCAGGCGGGATCCCACGGCGAAATGCCCTTGCTTGATTTGCTCACGCAGGTCATGCCCGATTTCCTGATACTGCTTTCTGTCCTGCGAAACCACACCTTTTTCCACACAATCACCCTGATGCAAAAAACAAAAAAGACCGGATGTTACTGTATCAGAGATAATGCCTGATCCAGCACTTTTGCACCGTTTAACGTGCCGTAAGCCACCATGTCGATCACCGCAATCGGAATGCCGTGTTCATCGGTCAGCTTTTTATTCTCCGCCAGTTTAAAACGCACCTGCGGCCCGAGCAGCACGGCGACAATATCGCGGCCATAGGCTTCAAGCTCGTCACGCAGATTGTTTTCAGGGATCGCGTAGATCTGATATTCCAGCCCCCGCGCAGTAACTTCTTTTTCCATTTTGGTGACCACTAGTGACGTGGACATCCCTGCCGAACAAGCTAAAACGATTCGTTTCATAGTGTTTCCTTAGGTTATTTTTCCTGGTCATCGAGCGTTAAAGACAACACACCGCTTTCACTGAGTGATTTAAACCAGTGAGAGGATTTCTTCTGACGGCGATCACGATTGTTATCAAGATCAATTTCGATCAGCCCGTAACGATTTTTAAAGGCGTTCATTGGCGAGACATTATCGGTAAAGGCCCAGAGCATATATCCCTGACAATTGGCGCCGTCTTCCCGCGCTTTTAATGTCCAGTAAAGATGCTCGGCAATAAATTCAATACGATAGTTGTCCTGAATTTCCCCGCTGACGGCATCGCGAAACTGGCCTTCATTTTCGATACCCATGCCGTTTTCAGCCACAAACCACGAAATATTTCCGTATTCCGTTTTAATGCGCATCGCCATGTCATAAATAATTTTCGGATAGATTTCCCAGCCACGCGATTTATTCATCCGGCGTCCGGGCAATTCGAAATGTTCGTAGTAATACGCCGGATGGAATGGCGTGTCTTTATTCCATTCGCGGGACGGTGCTTTCACCCGGTGCGGGTAATAAAGATTAATACCCACTTCATCCACGGTGTTATTACGGATAACCGCCAGTTCCGCTTCTGTATAATCGAAATGTGCGCCGTGCTTTTCCAGTAGCTCCAGCAATTCCTGCGGATATTCCCCGTTGATCATCGGGTCTAAAAATACGCGGTTATAGAATAAATCGTATAAATGCGCCGCCTTTTGGTCATGCGCCGCCGATGAACGGGCGTACGTCACTTCCGGATTTAAAATCACCCCGACGGTGCCTTCGGCGTGATATTTTTTGCGATGGAACAGTTCGACCACTCTGGCGGTTGCCAGCACTTTGTGGTGATTCCACTGCATCCATTTCGCGGTGTTTTGCTCGAACGGCCAGCGGATCGCATCCAGATACACGCGGGTTTGCACCACCACCGGTTCGTTGAAGGTAAACCAGCGGCGGACTTTTCCGGCATACCGTTCGAAGACTTTCTCTGCATACAACACAAACAGATCGACGACTTTTTTCGAGCTCCAGCCATCGTATTTTTCGATCAGAAACGCCGGTAATTCGTAGTGTTCCAGACACAGCATCGGCTCGATACCGTTACGTTTCATCTCATCGAGCAGATCGTCGATATATGCCGCGTACTCTTCATCGACCGTACCCAACTCATAGTCGGTGAAAAAGCGCGACCAGTTAACTGACGTGCGGTAATGACTCAGCCCGCTGGCTTTCATCAGCGCCACATCTTCTTTGTAGCGGTTGATGAAATCGGTGGCTTTCGCCGGGCCGTAACCGTTGTGCCAGACATGGCGGTTATTTTTGTACCAGAGATCCAGATACGAATCCTGCCCGTCTTTTTTGCCGCTCCAGCCTTCGGTCTGCCACGCAGAGGCGGCGGCACCGAGAATAAATCCGTCAGGAATGGCGATTGAAACCTTACTCATAACATCCCTCATTTTCCGAATAATTTACGCCGTGGCAGCCTGTTTCTGGCTCTGCTGCATGGCTTCAAGCTGAGCCTGATCGGCACGACGCGCCGCGACTTTCACAAACGGCAGATAAATCAGTACCGCCACCACAATGCAGCCAATCTGGGTAAACACCGCGCCCATCGATCCGGCCGTTGACAGCCAGGCGTTGATAATCGGCGGTGTGGTCCACGGCACCATCACCACCGCGCGTCCGGCGAATCCGAGGCTGGTGGCAAAATAGCCGATGGTGCCGGTGATCAGCGGCGTGATGATGAACGGGATAGCCAGGATCGGGTTGAGCATAATCGGCATACCGAAAATCACCGGTTCATTGATGTTGAAGAAACTTGGCCCGAGGGACAGTTTGGCGATTTCGCGCATCTCTTTGCGGCGGGTAGCGATCATCACCGCCAGCAACAAACCGATGGTACAACCCGAGCCTCCGATGCTCATATATACATCCCAGAACGGCATGGTGATGATGTTTGGCACCTCATGACCCTGCTCAAACGCGGTCATGTTAACCATGATGGCGCCGAGCAACAGCGGTTCGCGAATCGGTTTAATCATCTGGTTGCCATGAATACCAATCACCCAGAACAGCTGCGCGACAAACATCAGCAGCAGAATGCCCGGCAGACTTTGCATCACCGATTCCAGCGGACGCTGAATCACCTGATACACCGCATCGTACAGATACATGCCGGTGACGCGGTGGAATACAAAGCCGAAGGTAGCGACGAGCACCACGGTAATAATGGCGGGAATTAACGCCGAGAATGACGCCGACACATTGGGCGGTACGCTCTCAGGCATCTTTATACGCAGGCCGTTAACCCGTTCCAGACGGGAATAAATCTCCACCGACAGAATGGCAATAAACATGCCGAGGAACAGACTTTTAGTATCGGAGAATTGTTTTGCCAGCACATCTTTCACTTCCTGCATCTGGCCGTTAACCATCATATCGACGGTGGTTGGCGTCACGGCAATAAAACAAATCACTGCCAGCAGGCCGGGAAATAACGAACGTGAGCCGTTAATTTTCCCGAGTTCGATACCAATTAAAAACACCGCACCGATGGTCAGAAAACTGAGCGTGGCGTAGTTAATACTGCTCATGATCGGTTTGAGGGTGGCCAGCCAGGAGAACATTTCAAAATGCGCTAATCCGTTTTTCGGATCCATCACCATATTTGAAATTAAAACTGAGAATGCCCCCACAATAATAACGGGCATTAACGTGATAAAAGACGCCTTAATAGCCATGATGTATCGGAAGCTATTAAAGGTGTTGGCGAATCCCCCCAGAGAATCGATAAAGCGGTCTTTCAGTGACATGACAGCACCTCATTTTCTTTTTTCTATACTTCACAGGTGTTGATTTCGTCTTCACCTTTTATATTGAATGAGGAATAAAGGTGTCGTACGAAGCAGGGTCAGATTCCGGTTCTGTAAATCATCCTGTCGGCCATATTTCGGGAATAATTTCGTAATGTGGCATGCCAAAAAATAGCGGAATACGAATTAATTTCTGTGACAGCGTTCTCACATGTGAATATTGGAATTCCAATATGATGATTTCACCCCTTTCTGGTATACCAATTTGGAGTTTTCGATGGAATTCGATCTGGAACAAACGGTGATGGAGTTATTGATCAACGCCGGAGAAGCACGATCTAACGCCATGATGGCGATTCAGCATGCACGTAAAAAAGAATGGGAACAGGCTGATGCGATGCTGAAAGCCTCGGACGACGCGGCGCGTGTTGCGCACAAAGTACAGACGCAACTGATTGGCCTGGATGAAGGCGTGGGGAAAATTCCGGTGAATCTGATCATGGTGCACTCGCAGGATCATCTGATGACCGCCATGCTGTGCCGTGATCTGGCAGAAGAAATCGTGTTACTGAGAAAAGAGATGTTTGATAAGTAAACTTTCTCCCCTGCGAAGGGGAGGATTGGGGTGGGGTATTAAGGTCAAAAACAAAATTCAAAGTGTGCTTTAACTCATTGCTTTGTATTTAAAACCCCCTCCCCGCCTCCCC
>NZ_JYDF01000163.1:0-5978 GCF_003263525.1 Rahnella sp. NRRL B-41462
CCCACGACCTTGACCTGAAGGCCAGTTTGCACAGCATGCGCAAAAAAACTAATTAATTTTTGCCCCAAGCCTCTCCACTCTTTCTACCGCACCCCTGACATCTTCAAAGGTAATATCCACGGGCATGTTCGCCATATCCGGCGTGCTCAGACTGCGGTCAATAATCACGGCCAGATCCTGCTCCGTCAGCCCTGTCGCGATATGCGCTAACTGTGTTGGTATGGCACTGTCGCGGGCCAGGGCGATGGCGGTCAGCAACTCATCGTCGCTGCGGTTTTCCAGTGCCAGCAGGCACAGGTTGCTGTAACCGACCAGTAAACCATGAGGGATGTGGCGGGTTTTCGGGCAGGCGGTGAAACCTTCGTATAACGCATGGGAAGCGCCGGTGTGTGCGCCGTTGCTCATGACTGAGGTCAGTCCGGCGTAAAGGAAAATGGCATCGAGCACCTGTTCGAGGGCGTTGTTGGCTTTGCCGTCATGCACCGCAAAACAGGCGTCGGCGGCGAAATGTTCGATCAGGGTGTAACACAATTCACTGTTGGTTCTGGCGACACCTGCCAGGCCGGTAAGCTGATTCAGGTCGCTGATGGCACGATATTCGTACCATTTTGCCAGCGTATCGCCGATGCCCGCTGAGAGCCATTGCAGCGGGGCTGTGGCCAGTAAATCAGCGTCGATCACCACCGCAGCGGGGCCACAGGGTAACGGCATCATGTCACGGAATTCACCATCCTGAAGATAACGGAACGCCAGCGAGGTCACCGCCGAACAGGTGCCCGCAATGCTCGGCAGTGTCACCACCGGAATATTGCACGCCACGCCTGCCGCTTTGGCGGTATCCAGCGCTTTTCCGCCACCGGTGGCGATAATCACTTCCACCCCTTGCGTGCGGAACACGTCTGCCAGCCGGTCGATTTCCTCCTGACAACACACGCCGTTGAAGATTTCACTGCCAAGATAACTGACCATCTGCTGCTCGAGCTGATCCGCGACTTTCGCCTCGACGCTGGCAATGGCGCGTTTACCGCCCACTAACATTGCCCGCTGGCCTAAGCGTCCGCACATCGCGCCCAGATGCTTAATGGCGCCGCGCCCGCGCAGTACGCTGGCAGGAAATACCAAACGATGGGTGAACATGCATGCCCTCATAAACTCAGGTGTTTTATGAAGTATAGAAGGCGCGCAGCAGAGCGTAAGAATATCAGCGGCGGCGCTGACGCACGACGTCGTGGGTTTTGCGCAAGGCGTCGCGCGCACCCGGCAGACGCTGCGCGACACCGATAAACAGACAGTCGATGATCAGCAACTGGCTGGTCCGGCTGGCCATCGCCGCGGCCCGAAAACCCATTTCGCGGCTGCTGGTTCGTAACACGATATCGGCCTTGCGGGCGAGGGCGGCACGGCCATTGGCGGTGATCGCCAGCGTTGTTGCCCCCGCGGCTTTAGCCTGTGTAAGCGCTTCAATGACATCTGCCGTCTGGCCGGAGTGGGAAATCGCCAGCGCTGCATCTGCATTCGTTAACTGACAGGCGCTCACCAGACTTTCGTCTGTGCTGCCAAAAGTCTGGGCGACAACGCCGATGCGCCGCAGTTTCTGGCAGAAGTCCTGAGCAACCAGCGCTGAGGCACCGGTGCCGTAAATATCAATCCGGCGTGCCTGTGAAAGGATGCTGACCGCCTGTTCCAGCGTTGCTGCGCTGAGGAGCTGCGTGGTCTCGGTCGCGCCTTTGACCTCGAATTCCAGCAGCTTTTGCAGGATCTGCTTGGGCGAATCATTGTCGCCGATATCCGCCGCCAGGGGCATCTCGATGGGCATCGGACTGGAGGTTTCTGCGGCCAACGCCAGCCGCAGCGCCGGATAGCCGGTAAACCCCAGCCGTTTGCTGGTGCGTACCACCGTGGCGGTGCTGGTTTCAGCGTATTTTGCCAGTTCCGTCACGCCCATTTTCGCCACACCCAGCGGATTGAGCCTGATAATGGTGATGATGCGTTTTTCCGCCGGAGAAAAACTGCCCTGTAATGCGTTCAGACGTGACTGCAGGTCACTGCCATTCATGCTTATTCCTCCAGTTCACGTAAATGATCGTCTTTTCGTAACGTCATCAGCGCAAACAGGCTGACCACGCAGGTGGCGACCACGTAATACGCCGGAATATCCAGATTGCCGGTCTCTTTAATCAGACCGGTTATGATCAAACCGGCACAGCCGGAGAACACGGCGTTCGACAATGAATAGGATAATCCCAGACCGGTATAACGCACGCGGGTCGGGAACATTTCCGCCAGCATCGCCGGGCCGGGACCGGCAATCATGCCAATTGTTGCCCCGGCAATCAGCACTGCAATGCCTTTCACCAGCAGACTGCTTTCAGGGTTTTGCAGCAAATGCAGCAACGGAAAACTCAGCACGATGACGGCAAATACGGCAATCATCATCACTTTTTTACGGCCGATTTTATCGCTCAGCCAGCCGGAAGGCAGAATAGCCAGCGCGAAACCGACGTTCGCCAGCACGGTGGCCACCAGTGCCTGTAAAAACGTGGCGTGCAGGGAGGTTTGCAGATAAGACGGCATCACCACCAGGAAGGTATAACCGCCCGCCGACCAGCCCATCATGCGGCCAATCCCCAGCGCAATAGCTTTGGCGGTGGCGACAGCAGAGGCTTTTTCAGCGGCTGTTTTTTGCGCTTTCGGTTCGGCCTTTTTACTGGCAACAAAGTTGGGTGTTTCATCGAGTTTCAGGCGCAGATACAACGCCACCAGCCCCATCGGCAGCGCCAGAAGGAACGGAATACGCCATCCCCAGTCTTTCATTTGTGCTTCGGGAAGGGTCTGAACCAGCAACGCGACCAGCGCCACGCCGGTCAGCAAGCCCAGCGAAACGGTAAACGACTGCCACGCGCCATAAATACCGCGTTTGCCTTTCGGTGCGAATTCGGTCATCAGGGAGACCGCGCCACCGAATTCACCCCCCGCAAACAAGCCCTGGAACATGCGCATCAGTGTCAGTAACAGCGGGGCGGCTACACCAATCTGCGCGTACGTCGGCAGCAAACCAATGATCGCTGTGGCGAGCGTCATCAGCAGAACGACGGCGATCAGTGTCGGCTTGCGGCCAATGCGGTCGCCGATGCGACCAAAAATGATCGCACCAATGGGACGACAGAAAAACGCCAGCGCGAACGACGCATACGTCAGAAGTAACCCGGTCAGGCCGGTCTGGCCTTCCAGCGTGAAAAAGTTACCGGCGATCAGCGTCGCCAGATAACCGTAAACGCCGAATTCATACCATTCGATAAAATTACCGACCGAACCGGCGACGAGCGCGCGGCGTGACTGGCTGGCGGTAGCAGGGGAAATCTGTCCGGTGCGGGTCATCATTAACCTCTTCAGGAAAAGAACATTGTTATAAGAATAGGATGTAAATAATTTTCTAAATACTGGTGATTATTATGTCAATAATTTTCATGTATTGAACAAAATTAAAGCGGGAAGTGTGGGGTCAGGCAGGTTTTTTGGCATAAAAAAGGCTGCGCCTCGAAAGGAGCAGCCTGTTTAAAAGCGGGGCAGTTACAGCGTGTGGATGTCGATACCGTCACCGATATTGCTTTTCTGGTAGTAAGCCCGCGGGACTTCTACCTGATACTGTTTGTCAGCGTAAGCGACTTCCAGAATAAAACGTTCGTTCTCATAAGATTCCACCGGAATAAATCCGAAGAATCCTTCCGTGACGCTGATCGTCCGGGAAGACGGAATCGCGTAACGATGAACAATCCTTGCTCTGAGCGGTTCTTGCTTGCCAGTTAACGTATTCCATACGCGGTTAACGGGTTGCGCCAGAGAATCAATCACCTCTGAGGCCAGCGAGTTAAGAGCGGAGGGCCAGCTCTTCGGTGTTTTCATAGTCATGATAAATACCTCGTTGGTCTATATAACCCAATTCTTATAATTATCCGCGGCTAAGATCCAATCATTTTTTACGCTAAGTTTATTCAGGTTTTGTAAGTGTTTGATTTATCCGGCGACGGTTTTGCGTCTTTTGCCGGATTTACGTTCTGCTAGCAATAACGGGCAGGAAGGGCACATGGCGTGGTCTTCCAGATCGTAGCGCAGGCAACACTGTTTGCGGTACTGCGGGCTGTCGGGGTCTGAGGGATCTTCCGCGCGCAGCGGCTGAAATAACGGATTTTTGCCGCCATAACGCAGCTCGCGCGATTCCATCAGCCGCATACCGTCCGAGATATCGGCATTGACCAGCTCTGCCTGTTTGACGCCCCAGCCGACGCGGATTGCCGCGTTGCTCCAGTAAATGCCCGGCTTTAAACCGGAGAATTCTGCCAGCGCTTCGCAAACCGGACGCAATTGCTGTTCGATCATCACATCGAAACGCGCCATCGGTTCAGCGGATGTCAGCGCTTCGCCTTCGCCGTCGAGATAAATTTGCGCAGGTAAGCCTTCTTCCTGCATGCACAGATAGACATTTTCAGCGGCGATAGGCAGTTGCCAGCCGTGACGCAGAGAGACGATCACCCAGCTCGGCAGCAGGGTGGCGAAATACCATTGTGACCACATCGAGATCCGCGCACGGCGTGTGTCGCACTTTGCGGCATCGGCGGCATTGGCATCCAGATAGCGTTTGAGCACGCTGGCGCAACCTTCGGCAGTGGTCAGCAGTGACATCGGCACCGCATTGGTCACCAGCGGTGTCATCGGTTTGAAAGTATCTGCAACCCAGCTGACCGGCGTTTCGCGGAAACTGTCGAGGAGTGTTTGCATCATCAGGTTATGAAAGTCATTCGGCTTGGTAAATCATGGGAATAGAGTAACGAATATTAAAGCGGAATAGTAATGATTTCGATTTAGATTGAGGGTTTTTGCCTCCCGCAGTGAAGGGGAGGCGCAGAGGAAGCGTTAGCCGACGACACTGACGCCAGCCTGTTTCAAAATCTCACGCACAACCTTTTGTTTGTCATTGCTCAGCGGCAGCGCCGGTTTGAGTGAATACACCGGCATTTCACTGATGACTTGTGAAATGGCGTATTTGATGACGTTGTAGATCGGCGTATCCAGCGTGTACAGCGGAGGCAGGAAGGATAACCGTTGTTGCAGTTCTACTGCAGTGGCGAAATCTTTCTCTTTAAAGGCGCGGTAAATTCCACAGGTGAGTTGCGGGGCGAAGTTGGCGCTGGCGGGGATCGCGCCGTCGCCGCCGAGGATCAGCGTGCCGAACAGATATTCGTCATAACCGGAGAACACGGCGAAATCAGGGCGCTCAGGTTTCACGGCCTGTATCGTTTCGCGAATGTGATTGAGGCTGTCCACGGTATCTTTCAGGCCGACAATGTTCGGGCATTCCAGCGCCAGACGTTTGATCAGGCTGACGGGCAACGGCTGACCCGTCAGTCCCGGATAGTTGTACATGATCACCGGCAAACCCGCGTCTTCAGCAATCGTGCGGTAATGCAGATACAGCGCTTCTTCGGTCACCGGATTGTAATAAGGATTCACCACCACCACGCCGTCGGCACCGACGCTTTTAGCGTGTCGCGCGAAGGCCAGCGTTTCTGCCGTACCCGGATGCGCTGCGCCGATCAAAACGGGCACGCGCCCGGCAACATGCCTGGTGCAAAACTCAGCCACTTCATGACGCAGCGCCTGAGACATATGCGCGAATTCCCCTGCACTGCCGAGGAAAAACAGGCCGTTCACGCCGCCTTCAATCGTAAAATCAACCAGACGCGCCATCCCCTGACGGTCAAGCTGCTCATTCTCATTCAGGATCGTTGCGACAGGGGGGATCACGCCATGAAACAGTGGACGGCTCATACATTCGTTCTCCATATGAAAGTGGAAAGTACTCAACACCCCATTTATAGAACGCTGTTTCAAATTTTTATAGCGATGGGATCGAATTACATGGATTTAGCGAAGATTTGGAAGGGAAGTCACAAAGGCGGGGTTAACTCCCTCCCCTGCGA
>NZ_JYDF01000164.1:0-8828 GCF_003263525.1 Rahnella sp. NRRL B-41462
CGCAGTTACAGCAACTGGCGCGCAGCGAACCGGCAGAAAAACTGCGTCCGTTACTCAATGATCGCCAGCGCTGTCAGGATGACGCGCAGCGCCTTCAGCAATTACTGATACAACTGACGCAGCAGCAGGAGCAGCAGATTGCACAGATGACGCCGCTGAGTCTGGCGGTGGAACAGGCGCACACTGCACGGCAGAAACAGGCGGAAGAACAGCGTCAGATGCAGACGCTGATCGAAGAAAAAATCCTGCCACTGGATAGCGAAATCGCGCAATGGCGCAAATCGCTGGTGGAAACACAACAGGCGGTCAGCGAGTCGCAGAAACAGGCTGGTGAACATAGCGCGACGCTGCAGCAAATCACGGCGGAACGTCAGAAACTGGATGAGGAAAGCCGCCAGCATCACACCCGTCAGGCCGCGCTGACTGAAGCCCTTAACGTTGCACAACAACGTCAGACTGAACTGGAAAAACAGTACCCGCAGGTAGTGTTACAGAAACGTCAAACCGAACTCATGCAGCTCCGGCCGGTGCGGCAGCAGCTGTTTTCACTCTCGCAAATCTTCCCGCAACTGAACCAGCGCGTGCAGCAACAGCATAAAGATTTTGCGCAGTACCAGACGCTGCTGGCCGAAGAAGAACTGCGTCTGGGCGCGATCCGTCTGCAATGTCAGAAACAACTGGAACATCTGAACGACGTCAAGGCGCTGCATAAACAGGAAATGCTGATCGTCAGTCTTGAAGCCGAACGCGCGAATTTGCAAAGCGGCAAAGCCTGTCCGCTGTGCGGCTCGACATCACATCCGGCGATTGAACATTATCAGCAGGTTAAACCTTCTGAAACCGCGCAGCGTGTCGAGAAAATGCAACTGGAATTCGATGCAGCAAAAGCCAGCGGTATCGAAATGGCGGCGAAAATTAAAGGCCTGAAAGAGCAACAAACACGGCTGCAAACTCAGCTTGAGCAGGATCAGCAACAACTGAATTCGCATACCCTGAACTGGCAACAACTCAGTGCGCCGCTGAATCTGACGTTTACGCTGCATGATACCGCCGACATCACGCAATGGCTGACCGCCCGCGATGAGGAAGAGCAGCAGTCGCAGGCGCGGCTGAGCCAGCACGAACTGCTGGCGCGGGCCCTGCAACAGGCCAAAGATGCCCTGAACGACGCGCTGAATGCACAGCAGAAAGTGCAGCAGCAAAGTGCCTTGCTGACAGAGCGCGTTACCCGGCTGGAAGAGATGCAGGCAAAATCTCAGCAAGACCTCGTGCGGTTGCAAAAGCAACTGGCGGAAGGTGAAAAATCTCTTTCTGAGCTGAATGCCCGACGCCTCGAACTGTTCGGAGAGCGTCAGGTTGCTCAGGTTCGCGAGCACTTACATCAGCAACAACAGGCGACAGAACAAGCGCTGAGTGATGTCCAGACCGCGCTGCATAAGGCGCAGGAACAGCGCGACCAGTTGGCCGGTCAGTTGGCCAGTACGCAGCAGCAACAGTTACAGACCGCCGCACAACTGACGCAGGTGGAACAGGCGTGGCAGCAGGCATTGAGCGCCAGTGGATTTTCGGATGAAGCCGCAGTGAAACTGGCGCTGCTCGACGACGCGTTGCGCCAGCAGCTTCAGCAACGCAAAGAACATCTGCAACAACAACTGGCACAGGCGCAGGCATTACTGGCGGATGCCCGTCAGCAGCTCGAAAAACATCAGCTTGCCCGTCCTGCACATCTCAGTGAAACCGACAGTGATCTTAACGCCCTGACGGTGCAACAGGCGGAGCTGGCACAACAACTGAAAGTCCTGCAACAACGTCTGGGCGAAGTGAAAAATCAGCTGGAAAGCGACAAGCAACGCCACCATGGTCAGCAGACGCTGATTGCACAGATTGCGCAGGCGCAGCGGACCTGTGATGACTGGGGTTATCTCAACCAGATGATTGGCTCCAGCGACGGTGCGAAATTCCGTAAATTCGCGCAGGGTCTGACGCTCGATCATCTGGTGTATCTGGCCAACCGCCAGCTGGAAAAATTGCACGGACGTTATCTGTTGCAGCGCAAAACCAGCGATGCGCTGGAACTGCAGGTGGTCGATACCTGGCAGGCCGATGCCGTGCGCGATACCCGCACGCTATCCGGCGGCGAAAGCTTCCTGGTCAGCCTGGCACTGGCCCTGGCGCTGTCCGATCTGGTCAGCGATAAAACCCGTATCGACTCGCTGTTCCTCGACGAAGGTTTCGGTACGCTCGATGCCGACACGCTGGATACCGCGCTGGATGCCCTCGACAGCCTGAATGCCTCGGGTAAAACCATCGGCGTGATCAGCCATGTCGAGGCGATGAAAGACCGTATTCCGGTGCAGATCAAAGTCACCAAAGTGAACGGTCTGGGCGTCAGCCGCCTGAGCAGTGAATTTAAAGTCTGATCCCTCGCCACCGCCGGGCAGGTTGCTAGATAAATTGCTAGCCACATGCCCTGCGGTGGATCCTTTTTGTGAAAGCGTGCACAAAAATCGCACCAGTTCAGTGCGCGCTTTTTCCTCAACCTGCTGAATTTACGTTTATTCCCGCTGCCGGAACGAACTGGCACGCCCTGTGCTTAACGTTATGTATACAAGTTGCAGTACAAGTTGCAACGTCCTCATAACCGCTTAGGGAACCGCCAATGAAAAACATCAAACCTGAAGTTGATAAAAAACGTCGCCAGCTGATGAAATGGCTCGCCATTACCGGCGGAGTGTCCACCCTTGGCGGAATGATCCCGACGTCAGTTTTTGCAGCCGACGACGATGAAATTCGTATTGGTTACTGGCCGATTGTCGGTGGTTTGCCGCTGTATGTGGCACTGGAACAGGGCTTTTTTAAACAAGCCGGGCTGAATGTGAAAGGCGTTAAATTCGCCAGTGCCCAGCAAATTGTCGAAGGGATGATCACCGGCAGGATCCACGGCTGCGCCAACGGCACGGCAACCGGCGCGCTGGGACTCGGGGCGATCACCTCACCGGGTCTGTTCAAAATTATCTGTTCTAACCCGTCAAACCATACGCTGGTGTTAGATGAATTTCTGGTGCCGCTCAACAGCCCGGCAAAAGCTATCAGTGACCTGAAAGGCAAGAAAATCGCCTGCGGTCCGGGGATCCAGAACGTCACGATGGCAAAAATTATTCTGGAGAAAAATGGCTTCACTAATCCGTCAGTCATTGAACTGCCGGTCGGACAACACGCGCCTGCTCTGGCCGCCGGGCAAATTGACGGCGTATATACGCTCGAACCGACCGGCACTGTCGGACGCATGAAAAACCTTTCGCGCACACTCGAAACCGGCGTTATTTCTAAATACGTGCTCGGCAACGCCGACGCCCCGTGGTTCGGCGGCGCAGCGGCACTGAACGCCAGTTTTATCGCCAGCAAGCCGGAAGAAACCAAAAAGTTTATTGCCGCTTATCAGAAAGCGGTGGAATTCATTGCGGCTCACCCTGATAAAGCGCGCGAAAACGTCGCCGGTTACACCAGCATTGAACCGGCGCTGGTCAAAGAAGTGCCGCTGCCGGGCTTCGTGATGTATCCCGATTTGAAAGGCGACAACCTGCAATGGTTCCAGAAGTTTTATGACGTCTTTACGGAAAGAAAAATCTTCAGCAAGCCGGTGGATGTCGCTTCGCTGATCTATCAGGGATAAGGAGAAACAGGATGACTTCACGCTGGTCTTCAAGGTTACTGCCGCTGGTCGGCCCGGTACTGCTGTTTTTATTCTGGCAACTGGCCGTCAGCGCAAAATGGCTGAATCCCGTGCTTCTGCCCTCGCCGGTCGAGACAATCGGCTACATGTTCCAGTCATTTTCCGACGCGTCCATGCGCACCGACATCGGCGCAACCCTTTACCGCACGCTGGTGTCTTTTGCCTTTGCCGCCGTAATTGGCGTGCCGCTGGGCGTAATTTTGGGCAGCAATGAAAAGGTTTACCGCAGCCTGGAATTTTTGATCGACTTCTTCCGCTCCACACCGTCGTCAGCGCTGATCCCGCTGTTTATGCTGATTTTCGGGATTACTGACGCCAACAAAATCGCCATTGCTGCCTTTGCCGCCGTGCTGGTCATCCTGTTCAACAGCGCATACGGCGTGATGAATGCCAAAAAAACGCGCCTGATGGCCGCCAAAGTAATGGGAATTTCCCGCTGGCATATTTTCAAAGACATCATGCTGATGGAAAGCCTGGCACAAACCTTTGTCGGCCTGCGCACCGGCGTGTCGATCGCGCTGGTGATCGTGATCGTCGCCGAAATGTTTATCGGATCAGAAACCGGCCTCGGCCACCGGATCATCGATGCCCAGCAGGTGTTTAACATCAAAGACATGTACGCCTCGATCCTGATCACCGGCGCGCTGGGTTATCTGCTCAATCTGGCTTTTTTGCTGATCGAGAAAAAAACCGTCCACTGGAGTAGCAAAGCATGACGCACCCTCTCTCGCTGAACCCTGATTATAAAGGCCCGCAGTTGCCGCAATATGCCACGCGCCCGGACACCCATGTGACGATCCGCGGACTGAGCAAGGCGTTTGCCGGACAGCCGCTGTATACCGACCTGAATCTCGACTTACCGCGTGGAAAAATCGTGTCGATCTTCGGGCCGAACGGCTGTGGTAAATCGACCTTAATGAACATGATCGCCGGTCTGATCCCGGTAGATAAAGGCGACATTCTGTTCGACGGCAAAACGCTGGCGCAAACCACCATCGGCTATGTGTTTCAGAACTACCGCGACGCGCTGTTTCCATGGATGAGCGCCCGCGCCAACATCGCCTATCCGCTGATACGCCACGGCATGAGCAAAGCGGATGTGAATGCGCGGGTCGAAGAACTGACGCAGATGTTTGATATCCGTTTCGACCTGAAACGCTATCCGTATGAGCTTTCCGGCGGACAACAGCAAACTGTGTGCATCATGCGGGCGCTGGCGACGCGTCCGGAAGTGATGTTCCTCGATGAGCCTTTCTCGGCGCTGGATTTCGAGATGACGCTGTTTATCCGCGATAAATTACAGGAAGTGCAACTGGCGACCGGCGTCACTATGCTGATTGTTTCGCATGACCTGGAAGATGCGGTATTTCTGGCGGATGAGATTTTACTGCTGACGCGGCGGCCGACGCAGATTGCGGAAATCGTGCCGTTCGACCTGCCGCGCCCGCGAGGGTCGGAAATCATGAGCCACCCGGAATTTATCCGCGTGAAGGCGCACACGCTGGAAGTCTTTAAACGGGAGATGGCGCTTTAGCTGGCGGCAGTCTGCCGCCACTGACGCGGGCTGACGCCAAACCAGCGGCGGAAAGCCCGCGAAAAGGCACTGACTTCGGAATACCCTAGCAGCAACGCCATTTCGGAAATCGGCAGTTGTTGCTGTTGCAGATAATGCGTCGCCAGTTCGCAACGGACGTTATCCACCAGTTGGGTAAACGTCAGGTTCTGTTCGCGCAGGCGGCGTTGCAGCGAACTCGGCGACATACCCATTTTTTCGGCCACTTCATCAAGCACCGGCTCGCCGCGTAATAATGCCTGACGTACCCGCGATCGCACGTTGTCGGTGACCGACTGCTGCGACGGCGCATCCGCATTCAGACGGCGGATCGCATCCTGCATGACCAGCAACAGCGTCTGATCCCGTTCCGGCATCGCCCGCTGTAAATCGCGTTTGACGATCAGCAGGGAATTGTACGGCTGATCGAAATACACCGGCGCATCAAATACTTTGCAGTGTTCATGCCATTGCTGCGGACGCGGATGCTCAAAATGCACCTCACGCGGCGCCCAGTTTTTCCCCAACCCGTGACGCAATAAATTGAGGATCATCCCCAGCGTCAGTTCCGCATCCTGCCGTCTGCACAGAATGCTGCCATGCCGCACCTGATAATCGAACCGGTAATGATCTCCCTTATCCACCAGCCGCGTCAGCGTATTGTGCTGATGAAAGGGAAAGGCATTCACTACGTTTTGCAGCGCGGTTTCTGCCGAAGAAGAACATAAACCGATGTAGCCAATCAGCCCTAATGACTGCGGTTTGAACTGTTTCCCGTAATGCAAACCGAAGTTATCACAACCTGACTGCGCCGCCGCTTCTTCCAGAACCTGACAGTAATTAGTCAGCCCGAGACTCAGCGTAGGTTGTTGCAGCAATTCAGGATTGATGTGGCAGATGCCTAGCACACGATCGACATCTGCCCCTTTGGCCTGAATAAAATCGCTCAGGCCGCTGGCGGCTGCGGCCAGCACCCCCCGGTGGCTGTCATTGCTGCGCGTCAGCGCGTTCAGCGCATTGCTGAAACCGGCTCCGGAAGCCGTTGAAGAAAGGCCTGTCTGCATCGTCTTTTACTCCCTTTATGTCGGCAATAAAAAGTGTCGGTAATAAAAGAGAATTGCAAGTTCCGTACCAGCACCTTGCTTCACATCTCCGGGTGATAAACCAATGCAATACAATGAGATAAATTTTCGGCAGTTTTGCCAGCCGCGCCTGCGCCCTGCTACGGCGCCCGCTTTTCGTGCAGCTTCATCCGATCACAAAGGGATGATGCGCCTTCGCCAGATACTCACGGCACAGGCGCAGGCTCTCCTGTTCCCATTCATTGCCAAGGCTTTGCGCCATTTCCGTGGTGGCATGCGATCCGCGCCAGGCCAGCAACTGAATCCGCCGCTGAATAATCAGTGTCGGGATCACCGCCAGATCGGCATCGCTCACGTGACAAATACGTGCGTAACCTTCCAGCCAGTGGCGGACCCACGCCTGCGCCCGCGGATGATGTTCAACAAAACTGATCGCCGCCGCCGCATCATGCAGATACCAGCCCATACCGCAGTCATCAAAATCGATCACCCGGGTTTCACCTTTGTGCAACAGTAAATTCGTCAGGCGCAGATCGGCGTGGATCAGCCCGTAGCGCTGTGCACTCTTGCCGTAACTTTTCAGCACGCTGCCGGTGTGCGCCAGCGTCTCTTCAATCAGCGGGATCCCGGCCGCCGTCATGCCCGGCGCATCCTGCCAGCGGCCCCAGTGACCGTGCGGGCCGACCATGGTATCGCTGTCCCAGATAATACGGCGAAACCCGGCCGGATGCGGCCACTGACGGCTGTGCTGATGCAGGCGCGCAGTCACTTCTCCCAACTGAGCAAACGCCCGCGGATCCACATCCGTGGTTGGCATTTCGCCCTCAATCCAGCGAAAAATCACCACATTGCGGTTTTCAGTTTCGCTCACCGCCACAGTTTGCACAGCGGTACCATCCCGCCCTTTTACTGCCTCAGGCACCTGAATCTCGCTTTCACGTAGCGCATCCAGCCACGCCAGTTCACTCTCTATTTCATCCCGCTGGTGATAGCCCCCGCGGTGAACACGCAGTGCATAACGTTCGCCGTCGGGGCAGCGCAGTAAAAAAGTGGCATTTTCCGACCGGCAGATCAGCGAAAGATGCCCTTGCAGATCAGGGGAATAGCGGCGCAATGCTTCTGTTGCCAGCAGATTCAGGCTGGTGTCATCGAGCATGTCAGATTGTTTTGCAGTCATCAGGTTCCACTCCGTACCGGTTAAATCAAATCGATATTGCGGATAGCCAGAATGGAAGGGGCGCGTTTTCGTCGCTTGACTCAGGAACAGCAAATGTTGACCGCAAAACACGCGTGACGCGCTGACGGCGAAAAGTTGACTGCAACGCACAGCAGTCAGCGCGCTGAGGTCAAGTTTTACCGCTTTCCCCGGCGCATTATCAAATCACCTTCCGCCGTCATGGCATTTTTTTGCACACCGGCAGTGACGTTGAAACCGCCTGTCAGGAGATGACTCTCATGTTGAAAACCAATGCGTTTGATGCCGCCAGCAGCGGCAATATTTCAGCCGACAATCTGGCGATGATAGAACGCCGCCGTCGTTTGCTGGGCCCGGCTTACCAGTTGTTCTACAAGAATCCAGTGCATCTGGTGCGCGGCGAAGGCGTGTGGGTGTATGACGCTGATGGCCGCCGTTATCTCGACGTCTACAACAACGTGCCTTCCGTTGGCCATTGCCATCCTCATGTGCTGGAAGCGCTTGTGCGTCAGGCATCCACGCTGAACACGCACACCCGTTATCTGCATGAAAATGTCCTGAACTTCGCCGAAAAACTGGTGGGCACCATGCCCGCTGAGCTGAGCCAGGTAATGTTCACCTGCACGGGCAGCGAATCTAACGATCTGGCGTTGCGTATCGCCGAAGATTTTACCGGCGGCACCGGCGTTATCGTCACCGAATTCAGTTATCACGGCATGACCAAAGCGATTGCCGGGCTATCGGCCTCGATGGGGCCATACGTTAAAGTGAACGGTGATGCGCGGGTGATTCCGGCACCGGTTCACCACCCGGCTAACCCGGCTGAAGTTGGCAAGCGCTTTGCCAACGACATCCGTGCCGCACTGGCGGATATGGATCGCCATGGCATCAAACCGGCTGCCCTGATGATCGACACCTTCTTCACCAGCGACGGCGGTTTCTTCGATCCGGCCGGTTTTCTGAAAGAAGCCATCGACGTTATTCACGAAGCCGGGGCGTTGTATATCGCCGACGAAGTCCAGCCGGGCTATGGCCGTTCCGGCGAACATATGTGGGGCTTCCAGCGCCACGGCGTGTTGCCAGATATCGTGACGCTCGGCAAACCGATGGGTAACGGACACCCGATGGCGGGCATCACTATTCAGCCGCACATCCTGGAACGCTTCGGCAGTGAATCGAGCTATTTCAATACCTTCGGCGGCAATACCGTGTCTTCTGCGGTCGGGCTGGCGGTGCTGGAAGTTATCGAGCAGGAAAACCTGATTG
>NZ_JYDF01000165.1:0-14651 GCF_003263525.1 Rahnella sp. NRRL B-41462
GGGTGAATTTTGTGCAGGGTGATGCCTGTAACCTGAAGCCGCAGGCGGAATTATACGATCTGGTCCTGGCGGCTAATTTGCTGGATCGACTGCGTGAACCTGCACGTTTTCTGACAGATATTACGCCAATGATTCGTTCTGGCGGCTTACTCATGCTTTCTTCACCTTACACCTGGCTCGAAGAGTTTACACCGAAAGAGCACTGGCTGGGCGGGTTCCGGGAAAATGGTGAAGCTGTTACGACGCATCAGGCGTTGAAACGTTTGCTGGCGAGTGGATTTGAAGAGGTTAGGCAACCGGCAGATGTTCCGTTTGTGATCCGTGAAACGGCGAGGAAATTCCAGCATACCGTAGCGGAACTTACACTGTGGCGTAAGCGGTAAATTCTCTATTTCTGAAAGAGGTTAATGGTCGCTTATGCGGCCATTTTTTTATCCGTGCTGATGGAGGCTGGTCAATAAATCTAAGACACGTTCGTCCTGAAGAAATACAGAAGACACTTTTGGTTAAGTTTTTGGTGTTTTGATTTATCTGAATATATGTATGTTGTAACTAAAATTGGCTGGTATGATCTTATGGCTCGGTAATGAAAAAAGGGGGAAACGGTAAAGATTATGAATTCAGGCGTTGCAGAATAGCAAATGCCGGACACTGAGGTCCGGCATGACAAAACTCGCTACTTATTTCTCTGCCGGACCACAACCCCCGATCATTTTAGAAATTGAAATCGCAGGGTGCAGCAAATAAGTATAGTCACAATTTTTCTCTTTATTAAAAACGCTACCGGTACAGCCTGAAAGTGTCGTAACTACCGCAGCGAGAAGAGCTAACTTAAATAAGTTTTTCATATAAATTCCTTTTTAAAATAGATGATTATGTATATAGGCCGTCATTTTAAATTCAGGCAAACGCGAATATACGCTTAACATCCATAACAGGCAAATAAATACCCATCACTGCGCATTTTTAATATTACCCTGCCTTGCTTTATTTTAAGATATTCATTATTAATATGTTTATAAACTCAATGATGTCGATAATTTTGCGAGAGATTAATATTCATCAGATATATAATTAATGCATATTGTGACCATTTTTTTAAACACTGAATAGTCAAAAGACTTCTTTAACAGGTCATTTAATGACAAACTGCCGCTACTTAGCCGCCGGAATGAACGTTGTCTGATGAAAGCTCCCTTCTGCCTCTGCTTGCTTATGCTGTTCACCGCTACTGTTTTAGCTGCCCCTGAAAAAGGCCTCACCGAAGCACAGTGCGTCGCCTTAAAAAATGTGCATATCAATGCAGACGCAATCGGGCTTCCGACAAGGGGGGCGCGGGTCACCACAGTGGCAATGGCGGGCCATCCGGGTAATCAACATTGCAAGATTGAAGGGCAGATCAGGCCCGTCGATCTCAACGCGCCCGATATTAATTTTCAGCTTTACCTGCCGCTTGACTGGAATGGTAAAGCCCTGCAACTGGGTGGCAGTGGTTTTGACGGTGCGATTAAAGACGCTGATACAGCACGTCTGGCGCCGGCAGCAACACCCGGCGCAATAAAGCAAGGTTATGCCACGTTTGGCAGTGATTCAGGCCATCAGGGTGGAGTATCCGATGCTTCCTTTACCCTTAACGGGGAAGCCTGGGATAACTTTGCCGGTGGGCAAATCAAGAAAACACACGATGTGGCCGTTGCCTTGATCCAACAGGCTTATGGTCGAAAACCTGCTCACATGTATTTTCAGGGTAATTCGCAAGGCGGCCACGAAGCGCTTGCGGCGATCCAGCGCTTCCCGCTTGACTATGACGGCGCGATTGCCATTCATCCGGTGTATAACGTCGTTGAACTGCACATGGCCGGGATCAGTATCGGGAAGGCAATCTACAACACGCCGGGCGCGTGGATTTCGCCGGCCAAAGCCGCACTGATTGCCAATGCCGTTACCGGTGCCTGTGACAAACTGGATGGTCTGGCTGATGGTGTAGTCGCCAATCCGGATACCTGCAGTTCGACATTTAAACTGGCTCATCTGCGCTGCCCGGATGGGAAAGATATAGGCGCCAACTGCCTTTCAGATACGCAAATCGCGCTGGTCCAGATGCTTAATAAACCGGTGCCTCTGGGTGTCAACCTGCTAACTGGCGATCACTTTGCCCCATGGCCAATTTTACGTGGTGCAGACGCTTCTGCGTTGGTCAGTGTTTTTGGTTCAGGTGCAAACAAGCCAAAACCAGAAGCCAGTAATATCATTATTTCATTCCCTTACATGATGGGCGATCAAGCTGTCCGCTACGAAGTGATGCGAGATGCGAATTACGACTCTCTTCAGTTTAATCCCGCAGCCCATGAGACGAGGCTGAAAGAACTGGCGGCACAAATCGATAATGATAGTGCTGATATTCACACTTTTGTGCAGCATGGAGGCAAACTTTTACTGATGCATGGCACGGCGGATATGGCTGTTCCGCCGGGAAACACCGTAGCGTATTACGAGAAGCTGAAAGCTGAATTTGGTGAGCAAGAACTTCATCAGTTTGCCCGTTTCTACCTGGCACCGGGTTTCACGCACAGCAGCGGGACATATCGGGTGAGTTGGGATTCATTAGGAACCCTGGATAAATGGGTTGTTCATGGGATAGATCCGGGTCAGCAAGTGATGATTGATACAAACAAAGCAACTGCCGGGCGCGAAATGCCGTTGTGTGATTATCCGTTATTCCCACGATACAACGGACAGGGTGACACGAAAATGGCCTCCAGTTTTACCTGTTCCGCCAGATAATATTTCTCATATTCACTTTTCTGCCTGCCTCAGCGGGTATGCTTTTGCAGGAGATTGCAAGTCATTTACCTATATAAATTCACAGGTGAATGAGCGTTCTCAAATAACTTGAACATCCGTTCAAGTCTTGGCATTATCCTCAGCTATCTACTTTTCTTCGGTTACTCCTGTGGCTTATCTGTGTAAAGCAGCATGGATGCCATGTCACGCCTGGAAACGCTCGGGCTGAGCGCAGACTGTGCAGAATACAATCTTAACCGCGCCATCGAAAATGAGCTTTACGCCTGCCGAACGGTATGTGAGGAAACCTCTGATGTCTAAAAAACGTTAGCCAGAGCGCGGATGCCATTGTAGTGCATATGATTTCAAAATCTGTCGCGTCCTAATCACGCGACTTTATTGCAGCACAGGGAGTTCATTTTGCAGAGCGAACAAAAACCTGATTTTCATGACGATTTGATCAAAGAGTTACTCTACTGGATCGAAGTCAACTTAAGTGATCGTCTGACCATGGAAAAAGCCTCAAAAAAAACCGGCTATTCACCATGGTATCTTCAGCGTTTGTTTAAAAGTAAAACGGGTTACGCACTAGGTAAATACATTCGTGACCGCCGTCTCACGATGGCCGCTATCGCGTTGCGTCTGACCAATATGCCTATCCTCGATATTTCGTTGTACTACTCGTACGATTCGCAGCAAACGTTCACCCGATCGTTCAAGAAGAATTTCGCCGAAACTCCCGGTACGTATCGCCGCAATGCATCATGGACCATGAACGGGATCACCGCGCCGCTTACCGTCGATGAGTTTCCGCAGCCGGAATATGAAATCGTCGAGTTACCGGTGATGGCGTTTGAAGGGGATACGATCTCGCATTCTTACCCCATTGAAGCCTTATTCAACAGTAAGAATCACGTTCACCGCGCGGAGTTGCTGCGTTATCTGGAAACACCGGAATCTCTGCGGGCACCGGTCTGGGGATTGTCGGACTGCCGGCCTGATACGAATGATGAAGTGGCGAATGCGTTGCAGATGGATTATACAGTGGCGCATCAGGTACACACCAGCGACAGCCACAACATCCTGGTTCCGGCCAGCCGTTATCTGAAGATCAACTATCCGTACGATCTTAGCCGGTTGAACGATTTTATTCTTTATCTGTATTCTGTGTTTTTGCCTACGCTGGGTCTTGAATTTATTATGCAACCGGACCTGGAGAAGTACTCGCGTGAATCTGCGCTCAAAGGCGTGACCTGCGAATACTATATTCCGCTGGCCACACAGTGATCAGGTAGAAAAGAGAAACAAAAAAGCCCCTCATTATGAGAGGCCTGACGGGCGGGAAAGGGGATCAGTTGAACACCATACCGCCGTCGATCAGCAAAGCCTGACCCGTCATGTAATCAGAATCCGGCCCGGCCAGATAAGAAACGCAAGCCGCGACATCTTCCGGCTCAGAAAGGCGTTTCAGCGTAATATTCTTGGCGAATTCTTGTGTACCATAGCCCGCCGGTTTTCCG
This sequence comes from Rahnella sp. NRRL B-41462, assembly GCF_003263525.1. Lineage (NCBI taxonomy): Bacteria > Pseudomonadati > Pseudomonadota > Gammaproteobacteria > Enterobacterales > Yersiniaceae > Rahnella > Rahnella sp. NRRL B-41462. The sequence continues at coordinate 4,305 of NZ_JYDF01000165.1, forward strand.
GCTGCCGCTGACACCTGACGGTCTATTTCTTCCCACATCGGTGTTTTCACAATCCCAGGACAGTAGGCATTGACAGTAATACCCAGCGAGGCCAGGTCACGCGCTGCAGTTTGTGTCAGCCCGCGCACCGCAAATTTACTCGAACTGTAGATCGCCAGTTCAGGGTTACCCACATGCCCGGCCTGTGATGACGCATTAATAATTTTGCCGCCATGCCCTTGTGACTTGAACGCTTTGACCGCCGCCTGAATGCCCCAAATGACACCTTTCACGTTGATATTATAAACTTTATCGACGATTTCCGGGGTGATGTCTTCAATCAGTGTCGTCGGCGCAATCCCGGCATTATTAACGATGACGTCAAAACCACCGAGTTGCCTGGTGGCCGCTTCTACGGCAGCAAAAACTTGCTCCCGGTCTGAAACGTCCGCCAACTGAGCAATGGCTTTACCACCGGCATGATTAATTTCTTCGGCAACTTTTTTCGCTGTTTCCCCATTAAAATCCACCACGGCCACAGCAAAACCATCCTTCGCCAGACGCAGTGCAATCGCGCGGCCGATCCCCTGACCACCACCTGTCACTAAAGCCACTTTTCCATTTTTAGACATACGACTATCCTCTATGTATTCGGTATCTTCTTCAGGTGCTGCGCGCAAGACACGGTCTACCCGACCCGGTGCCGTTGCGTGAGCTATCCACTGGTTTACGCCTGCCGCTCCCAATGTGCAATTGTTAAGCACGGTCATTAACTTTTTCTGATTTGGTCAAACGCAAATGGCTGTTCCTGCCAGCAAGTCGTTTAGAATGGCATACGTGTAAGAGAGTAAGGATGCAGAAATGACCGGCAATAATATTGTTCTTTTCCGTGAACGCCTGACTGCACTGGTGCGTTCATTACAGATTGCGCCTGACGTTGCCGAAAATCAGGTACTGGACCGGATGGCGCTCTGCTTTCGCAAGTTGCTGAATTTTTTCGCTGAAAACAATGAACTGACGCAGCAGGTGTTTTTGCTGCCACCTCTGGCGCAAGAGACACAGCGTTTGCTGATCAACCTGATGGCAGAAAACCTCGTGCAAAATCAGCAAAGCAAACTTTTCCGCAAAGAAATTTCTGCCCTCATGCTCGCGCAATGTTTTACCGGCATGCTGGTACAATTCGCGCAAGATCCCGCAGATCCGGCATTACGTCATCAGCAAAGTCTGGCCTGTGCAAAACTGTTCTGCGAAGGCGTTTGGCTGCGGGAGTTATAGTTCAAAACTTCATAAAGAAAGCAAAAATGGTTGGTTCAGTTTGCCGTTCATAAAAGGTTTACTACGTTCATTCCCGCGGCAGGCATCGTTTGCCACGATTTTGAAACCAGCGTTAAAGAAAGCTTTGATTTTGAAGCTGCGATTAACCGGAGGCCTGTATGTCAATCACTGTACACACTGCTGAGCGCCGTTCGCTATGGCAACGTATCACGCACCGCAAGGTCAGTCATCCACCAGCGGAGAGGGCGCAGGATACATCCCGTCTGCTGGAAAGCTTTCTCGCCACAGGCTGTCTTTACGGTATTGATGTGGGGAACAGTGATCCGGCCTGGTTTCGCCGCTCCTGATCGTTATATCCGTTTATTGCGGCTCAGTTACTGGAACGAGCTGTGCCATGAGAGAAGCCTTCTCCTGAAATTATGTGCTGTACCCTGAATAGCCGGTGTTTCCGCTGCGGATAACGCAACCGTGACATCTGTTATGCAGGTTGTTGTGGAAAGTCTCTCTGACCTCGTCGTAGAAATTTTAGTTCTCTCTCTCATTTGTTGAGCCCATAACTTTCGCCGGTTATGGGTTTTTTTATGCAAAAAAAAGCCCCGCAGTCAGGCGGGGCGACATACTAACGCCGTTGGTAAAACGGCGACTAAAAAGAATATAAGTAAAACCAAGGAAGGGTAAATAGGATTGCAGTGATGATTCCACAACCCGGAAATAAAGTACCACAGAAAAATATATAATTATAAATACATATTTTATATGAAATTAACTATAACATTCATTCGAAATATTGATAATACCGACAGAAATAATTAGTAATAAATAATAAAATTAAAACCGATAATTTATCTACAGAACCACGGAACTCTGCAGGTAATATTAATACGAGTCTAACTCATTGAAAATATATATATAATAAATTCAAGTATCCAATTAAATGATAAAGGAATACATCATGAAATTAAAAGCATTGGCACTTATTATCCCGGCATTACTGGTTGCAGGCGCAGCTCATTCCGCAGAAATATATAATAAAGACGGCAATAAACTGGACCTGTATGGCAAAGTTGATGCACGTCACCAATTTTCAGGTGATGCAGGTCAGGACGGCGACGTAACGTATGTTCGTGTAGGCTTTAAAGGTGAAACCCAAATTACCGATCAACTGACCGGTTACGGCCAGTGGGAATACAACGTCCAGGCTAATAATTCTGAAAGTACAGGTACATCAGGCAACGCCACCCGTCTGGGCTTTGCAGGTCTGAAATTCGCTGACTTCGGTTCATTCGATTACGGCCGTAACTACGGCGTTGTGTATGACATTGAAGCCTGGACCGATATGCTGCCAGTGTTCGGCGGCGATACCTACACCTCCTCTGATAACTTTATGGTTGGTCGTACTAATGGCGTTGCGACTTACCGTAATACAGACTTCTTTGGTGAAGTAAAAGGCTGGAACTTTGCGCTGCAATATCAGGGTGCGAATGATGGCGATAACAACAGCGAAGACATTAACTATACACCAGCAGGTGAAGGCACGAATAATGGCCGCGATGTTCGTCATCAGAATGGTGATGGCTATGCTCTTTCTACCACTTATGACTTCGGTATGGGTATCAACTGCTAACTGACTATTATTTAAGAGTAAATGTTCATCCCTGCAAAACTCCTGCAAAATTCTTCTGCAAAACGGCATCTTAATTAAACAACAACTTCCTTCCAGTCTTTCCCCCGGTCGTCGTTATACTTCTCCGTCATTTGACTATTTTTATGTCCAAGTAAAACTTGCGTGTTTATTCCTTGCTCTCTGAATAAGCGTTCCGACAATGACCTCTGTTCATGGAATGTTGGAGGATTCTCTCCCTCCCACAGCAGACCACTTTTATCTCGGGCTTCAGCAAATCCTTTTGAGAGTGTGCTTTTAGTTATCTGCCCACCACGGGTACAGTTTCTTCGTGAACGGTGATGATGCAAGATCCACTGACTCAAAACAGAATCTCGGCATTCAGCTATCACATCCTGAAGAGACAGTCCCAACGCCTCACATTTCAAAGAAAGGGGTATAGCTACTTTAGCCCCGGTTTTTTGCTGAACTACATGAAGTTTGTCATCCCAGATATCAGTAAATTTCAACTTTGATATATCTCCTATCCGTTGGCCTGTAATTAAGGCCAATAGCATTGCCCTGGGAATATGCACCGGTAACGTTAATGCAGCCGAATAAATGGCTTTCCATTCATCAAATGAAAGTCTCTGTCGTGAAACTTTTGCCCGAGGTTGTTTTGTTGCCTTCGCAGGGTTATAACCAGCCGGAACTTCACCTGCATGCTGAGCTTCTTTGAATACATCACTTAGATTCGAACGCACCATCTGCGCCATCCTTCCCTGACCTTTTTCAATGTAAATATCGAGGATCCCAGCAATATCTCTGGCACCGACTTCCGACAATGGTTTTATCCCGCAATGAGAAATTAATGCTCGTAAAGAAGGTTCCCGCAATTTCGCTGTATCGGGTTTTATTTCACCAGCTTTAACCCTTTCTAGCTGAATCGCTCTGTATTTATCAACCCATGCATTGGTAGTGATGCCTTTATTCACTTCACGGCTAATTTCATTTCTTACTCTCAGGAGATTTGCCATTTTCCTCTGATTGAGTTGCATATTCGCATCTATTGCGATTGCTTTTGCCTCCTCTTCGTTGTCCCCCAAACCGTGGAACTTACCTGTAGCTGGATGCTTGTAACGCCAGTAAACTTTATTGGTTCTGGCGTCCAAGTAGCACGACAGCCCGGGAATATTCACGTTATATTTACGTGGACGTGCCATCTTCGAGAATCCTCATTAAACGTGGATCTATTTCCTTGTTGATCACAGGCTTCTCGGCTATCCCAATGAAACGCGCTGATGCTTCAACACGCCAGCACCGCCCGGCTTTAAAGGGCAGGGGGTATATCATTCCATTTTTCGCATACCTCATCAGCGTTGGTCTGCTAGGTATTGGCGCGGAAAACTCTTCGAGAGCCCATTCATCAAGCGTTAATGTTCTCGTCATATATCACTCCACACGTTTAGTTATAACCGGCTGCAACCGGTTTACTGACTGAACCGAAATCGGCCGTAATATTTTCCAACTCGCCACCAGAGCATTTTCATACCTGGCGACATTGCTGGCGCAAACTCAACTGGAACAAACCACAGATTCAGCATTCTTTTCACGCAAAACCGCCTGACGAAATGTGAACGGGTTGTCTCAGCCATGGCTTCTTTCCCTCTGTTCGATTACTTCCAAACCCAACTTTAAGGCCAGCGCATGTTCAGCTCTGGCGCCTGCGCTGAACTGCCAACCGGTAAGCAGGTAAATCGCTTCGGCGCGTTGCAGCATCGTCAGGCCGATAGCCATGTAATCAGCTTTTGTTAGGCCATCAGGCATGATTGCCGGATTCAGTGGCACATGCTTTTCAAATGACAGGTTTATAGCTGCCCGTTTGAAAGCAGGGCGGTTGAAATGTGGCAGGCCTGTCATTGGCCCGGCGATATAAACTTTCATTTCAGCCCACCCTCGTAGCCGTGCGCAGTACCTGATAAATCTGGTGTGCGGTAGTGCGTTCATTACCCACAGGGCTGGCTTTGAAATATTCATAAGCGGCGGTGATCGCCACCTGGTGCTTTTCCAAAAAGTCGGTTTTAAGGCGCGCAATTTCGGCTTGTTCTTCAGTATTGCGGCGGAACCAAACGCTATAAGGGCCGTCCTCGGTATCGTGAATTGAGGCAAGGAACCAGCCTTCACCGATTGGCGGAGTAGGGTTCCACGCAGAAACATCAGCTTCGCCTACTTCATAGGCGGCCTGAATATCGTCAGCTGCTGGATCGGCATCAAGTGACAGGGTATAAACCTCGACACCCTGAGCTTTTGCCCACGCTTCAAATTCGCCTGGCGCTGGGTATTCGTTACCGTTGGCCGGTTCGAAGAAATCAGGGTGAGTCCAATATCCCAAGTTATCGGCATTGCGTTCTGGTGTGACCGGTTGAATAAGTTTCATGGCTGCATTCCTAAATAAGTGATTTCCAGATTTCGGCGTGAGCGAATCCCTTGCCAGCATTGGCAATTAAATTTCAGTAATAACGATTCACTAAATGCCCCAGTGGACCAGGGCATTTAAGGCCGCGCTATCAGGCTTTGAACTCTCCGATGAATGTTTCTACTTCAACGTCGGTGAAATTGGTTTCGAGCAGCTCGCGGAACTCGGTCGCCATCAGTTCTTCAGCCGTTTCCAACTGCACGATGCGCAGAACCAGCACCGGAGCATTGCCGCCGGTCAGTACGCTGTAGCGCAGGCGGAATCGGCGTTCTCCCAGCCCTTCATATGGCACGCACTTAAATTCGAATGCCGCAGGCATGACTTCTTTGCTTTTTGCCTCAACGCTTTCCATCACTGAGCGCTTGGCGCCGAAATCACTATCTTCATGATCCGCAGAACTGGATGCTTCGATGGTAATTTTACGGACGCCGCCGATCGCTTTCTTGATGTCCAGCACTTCTCCGTCAGCGGTGAAAGCCATCAGGAATTCAGACCAGTCTTCGAGCCACTCGGCCAGATCCTTCTGTGAGTTTTTATCGCCATTGATGTTCAGCAAAGCCTGGAATGGCGCAGTGCGTTTCAGTTTCAAAACTGCGATGTTATCTGCGTGACCTGGTGCAGTCAGAGTGCCAAGGTTAAACACAGTCACCGCTGCCATGTTGTCAGCATTAATGAAGCTGCGGACGCCTTCGCCTGCGTAATCTTTGCAGTAGCGGGAGAAATCCTGAATGCTGGCGGTTTCCATTTTCCCGCGGAAGCGGAACCGGCCATCTTGCAGGTTTTCAAGCGAATGAATACGGACAGATTCAGGCAAAGCAACAGCAGGGCAGTCTGCTGAAGACAGGCGTTCTTCCAGCAGATTAGAAAGGGACATATCCCGGACTTCTTTGATTGCTGATGCGTCTAAAACTTGAGACATAACAATCTCCTTTTATCGGATGGTTAAACGATGCTTATCGCGCGTCACGGAGTTTGCCGTCAGGATCTCCGGCGATGGTGAACAATTGGCCCTGATCTTCCTGCATGATGGTCAGCTTGCCGCCTTTGCCCACGTACATAGGGGTTTCGGTAGTGTCTTCTTCCGACGTTTTTCCGCGAGGCGTAGGTGCTGAGAACTTCAATTTGTGAGCCAGCATCACGCGTTTTTCTTCCATCGAATTACTGATTCGGGAAACATCAATCTCGATGGACACTTTGCCTTTACCACCGTTATTCAGAACACCCAGAGCGGCAGTATTCAGCGCGGCGGCGATTTTGTTTTCGAAAATACCGGCGTCCAATTCGGAGAGAAACTCCGGGACGTTGGTCATACGACTTTCAGCCATTTTCATGCCCTCATTATCGCGGCGCACACCGCGGGAAATTACTCACACACATAGACAAGGGCAGCCGGTAATGCACAGGGCGTGCTGGGTGGGGCCAGCGAACCCTTGTCTATGCCTGCGAAAAAATTGGCGGTGGTCATGATCAGAACATTATCTTCGCTCCCCCTGATGTTGGATGGTTGAAGAGTCAAGCCACCGCCGAAAGACAGCTACACACAGCAATTATCGAGGTTCCACGTCGATCTGAATGGGCGGCGGGAGTCGAACCCGCAATCGGGTAGGGAACCCGACCATCACCTGATGCTGGCCACAACGGAGAGAGCACTAACTGGACTGTAGGATGTTGAAAGCTTTGCCAGCTTGCTCACCGTCAGTGCTCTTTACGTTATGCACTCATTCAAGAATCTAAACGTCTGCTATACTTATCATTGGAATAAGAAAATTCTTAATAATCTGATTAAGATCATCACTTATCCGTGAGTTAAAAATGCCCGATATAAAACTTATCTGCGAAAAATGTAATTCTGAGAGATTCAATGTCACTTCTGACGTCGTATTCTCTGAGACTATCTCCTCCATCGTATGTGCAGTGTGTAAGCATCCAGTTAACGTTCATGAAGTTGTAACCTTCCGCGAAATTCCATATCTGACGCTAGTCCCTGACTTACAGATCCACTAATCCCTAAACATCGGCAAGAACACTTTTCAACTGTGGTCATGAGTGACTTCGGTTGATGAGCTCCTCAACCCCAGTGTTCTTGCCGTTGTATGCCTGGTCACTTCTCCACCTCAGGCGGCGGTGTTATCTTGGTAGTTCTCACACAGCCAAGAAGGAAATGAAGGTGGAAAACGCTTCGACTAATTTAGTCACTTTAGCCCGTAGGATTGAAGCTCTTGAGAACGCATTCACGGTAGCGCTTCATTCCGTTTCAACCGCCTTACCCACAGTAAAAAGCGACGTCATTGAAAATCTAAATCGTCATGCTCAAGCTTATAAAGGTAAGGATCCTGCCGTTGCCTCGGCAACCAAGTTGCTTATTAACCGAATTGAAGCTTTCAATCCGAAGATAAGAGATTAATTTTGGTAATCTCGCCGCCTTCCAAAAAGGCGGCTACTTGGTGTCCATGCTTTTGCAAGATTTCAGAAACAGTTTCTTCAATTAACTCTTCATTCGAAGATCCCAAACCAATAATTTTCGGTTCTTGCTTATCCATCCTGATACCTCATTAAGCTGCTGCGTTCTTGCCGTCGTGCTGCTGATACCTGAGAGAATCATTCGATGCTTCTTAGCCACCTGCAACTACTGCGTGGGCATCCACGTTGATCACTGCTGATGGTGCAAATCTAAAATAATTTAGTTTTTAATGCAACAGTGAAAACTAAAAATATTTAGATTTTTAACTGGAAGGTGTTTTGAATGAAGTAGGGCTAGTAGGAAGGGGGGATCAACGCCGTCTGAATTTTCGGTGCTCTACCATTACGCCAATTATTGATATGGGTTCTTGGTCAGAATGTTTTGTTGGGAAATCTTGATTTAGAGGCACAAGGGAAAAAATCTCATTACCCCCAGCATCTCTGCCACGTGCTCTGTATTTTTTGAATGTTGCTTCATGTTCACCATTCTTCGCTACAACGTAATCACCAGGCAGCGGACCTATGTCCGGATCAACGATAATTAGATCACCTTCAGTAAACTCTGGCTCCATTGACTTTCCTTTGATTTTTAAGGCAAAAGAACGGGGTGATAGTCCTATGTCAGTTAGGATGTAGTCAATATTACCTTCAAGGTTGCTTGCGTCCGACGCGGATGTCCAGATACCAGCCTGAACGTAACTGATAATGGGGATCTGACGTGTCCCAAATGATGCGGGAATGATGTTAGAAATTTCTTCTTTACCGTAAAGAATGAAAGCCTCAGAAACACCGAAAAAAGCCGCCAAATTACTCAAAGACTTCCCACCCGGTTCATTCAGGTCACGTTCCCAGTAGCCAATAGTCACATCACTAACACCTAACGCCTTTGCGACCTGAGCTTGAGTCAGTTTTCTGTCTTTACGAAGGTTTTTTATCCGCTGCCCTTGGGTAAGCATTTTCCATCCTCTTAATGAACCTAAGTTATTTTAGTTTTTATTGATCAAAATAAAATTAAATAATACTATCTAAATTAATTTAGAAACCGGAGGTGTTATGACGACGAGTGACCTTGAAAAATATTTTGGCGAACCCGGTAAAGTCGCTGAGTTTTTTGGGATATCCCCTGAAGCATTTTATTTGTGGAGAAAGCGCCCTGGCCAACTGATCCCAAAAGGCCGAGCTGCCGAGGCTGCATATAGAACCAAAGGTGAACTGAAATACGACCCAACACTTTACAAAAAGGCTATCACCAGTGGCGAACAACCATAACTACCAAAGGGAAAACAACATGGTAGACCTGAAATCAGTAGTTAAAACGATGTGCAAAGCCTATCCCGGCGGTCGGTCTGCTATGGCTGGCGCTCTGGGCATGACTGAAACGCAGTTCAACAACAATTTGTACGAAAAGAACGGCTGCCGGTTCTTCGAAATTGCCGAGCTGGAAGCGATGGAAGACATCAGCGGCACTAATCATCTGGCGGATTACTTCGCCCAGCGGCGCGGTGGCTTGTTCGTTGAAATCCCAAATCGCGATGAGTTGGACCACGTTGACCTGTTTATTAAAGGCGTAAAAGTGGCGGCAAAGAGCGGGAAGGTGGATCAGCAAATAAACACGTCTATTGCAGATGACGGCGTGATTGATCAGAACGAGAAGGCCGAGATTATGGCGCTGCATTTCAAGCACTTATCTGCGCGCGATGAGTATGTGAAGTCAGTGGTGGCTTTGCATGAAAGGGTTGACGCCTCAGGAGTGCAGTCCCGAGGCGTCGGCGCATTAAAAACGTGTGTGGAGTAATTAACGCATGAACAGTTTACTCATAAAAGCTGGCGTCCCGCAAATGCGCTGCAAAGCGACTGGCGGCAACAAACAAGCTTTGTCATACGAAGTGATGGTATCGGGCCACTGGGTACCGTGCAACTACCAGATCGTCCGGTGGTGGGTAGGTTACGTCAGGGTGAGAAGCCGGAAGGTGACTGCATGTCTGAAGAAATCCAAACGCTGGACAGGCACTACAAAGATTGGCGGGGCGTTGTGGTACACGTCGTGGGCTTCGACAGAGCAGGGGATCGCGTCATCTTCATGCGTGCCGGTTACCCGCATGAATGCGCCCAGCCTATTGAACAATTCCGGCGAAAATTTAAGAGGGTCTTATGAGCGTTAAGTTATCCGCATACGTCTGGGATGGTTGCGCTGCTGCCGGTTTGAAAATATCGGCGGTGGCCATCATGGCGCGCCTCGCTGACTTCAGTTCTGACGAAGGCCTGTGCTGGCCGTCGATTACCACCATTGCTCGTCAGTTGGGCGCCGGTGAAAGCACTGTGCGCACTACGCTGGGCAAACTTGAGGCTGATGGCTGGATCACCAGTACCCAGCGCCGCAAGGGAAACCGCAACACATCGAACATGTACCAGCTGAATATTGCGAAGCTTCGTGCTGCCGCTCAACCGTCAGATTCTGACGCATCAAAATCTGACACCTCAAATTCTGACCGGTCAAAATCCGACGCATCAAAATCCAACACGAATACCGGTTTTCACCCGTCAGAATCTGGGGGGG
>NZ_JYDF01000166.1:0-653 GCF_003263525.1 Rahnella sp. NRRL B-41462
TATTGAGAGTTTTAACGGATGCTTTCGCGATGAGTGTCTGAACGAACACTGGTTCAGCGATATCGTTCACGCCAGGAAAACCATTAACGACTGGAGGCAGGATTATAACGAGTGTCGTCCACATTCGGCACTGAATTATCTGACGCCATCAGAGTTTGCAGCACGGTGGCGAAATGGAAAATGTGAAGGTAAACAAACCGACATTACTAACTGACGGTTGTATCTAATCCTGGGGGCAGGTCAAATCCCCAGAATAGTGGGGCTAAGGGGAAGAGGTTAAAAAATAGAGAGGAGTTTCAGGAAATTGAGACGAAAAAAAACCCCTCGCTTTCGCGAAGGGTTTAAATATGGCAGGGGCGGAGAGACTCGAACTCGCGACACCCGGTTTTGGAGACCGGTGCTCTACCAACTGAGCTACGCCCCTAAATTACGCTTACTATTATGCCTGCTAATTTAGCAGGCATAATTTTTAATAATTGGCGGAACGGACGGGGCTCGAACCCGCGACCCCCTGCGTGACAGGCAGGTATTCTAACCAACTGAACTACCGCTCCACCGGTTCTTTCACACGTATCAGCAATCGTCTGATACCTGTTTGTTCCTGTTATTTTCCTTGTCAGGGGAAAAGGAACTAATTTGATGCCTGGCAGTTC
>NZ_JYDF01000167.1:0-1890 GCF_003263525.1 Rahnella sp. NRRL B-41462
ATTGTCCGTTTCCCAAACGGACCCCATAAGGTATGTAGTCATAATCCAGCGAAGCTATGCAGGATCATTTGCATTTGCATATGAATCTGATGCTGCTCGGAGGCCAATCAGGCTTGCTTGAGCTATTCTGATCCTGATTTTTCTTAAGTAAGGATACTTCTCATATGCAGGTTACTGAAAGCGGCATTCGTGATGTCGTACAAGGCGAAAATGTCAGGGTGATAATGCCAGTAAACATCTATAAATGTGAATTAGGCGACGATGTTTTTGTAGGACCATTTGTGGAGATACAAGGAGGATGTGTCATAGGCAGGGGAACCAAGATCCAGTCCCACACTTTCATCTGTGAAAACGTCATCTTAGGTGATGACTGCTTTATAGGACATGGCGTAACCTTTGCTAATGACCTTTTCAAAAGTGGCGGCCCTGATTCATCTGCTGAGAATTGGATTCATATTAGTTTAGGTAATGCCGTCACAGTTGGGAGCGGAGCAACAATTCTCACAACAGAAATTTGCAGTGGTGCAGTTATTGGTGCTGGTAGCGTGGTCATAAAGCCTATACAAGCTAAAGGGATTTATGCGGGTAATCCTGCGAAGCTTTTAAGATTACTTTAGTTATTTTATCTCACTGTGCTTGGCGGGTTTCATACTGTTCCGAACACGTCCGCTTCACGCCCTGAGACATTCGACAAGCTTTTTATGGCTTCAGTAAGGGCGAGTGTCGCGCTTCGAGAGCCAGCAAATACTTTGCTTCATCGTACTGGGTTCTGGTCTTCCAGCAGCGATAAATGATCCTTATCCATTTGAAGGCAAGAGCCCGGATTGCAGACTGGTGAGATTTTCCTTTTTCTCGCAGTCCCTGATAATAAAGTCTGGCCCAGTATGATGAGTTAACCGTCTTGGCCGCCCATTCAACAAAGGTCTGCCTGACGAACTTGGCACATTGCCATCGCCAGTGAACCCAGGATTTCTGGCCACTTCGTTCGGTCACCGGTGCAATACCTGCATAGTTTTGAATTTCTTCAGCGTTGTTAAACCGATCACGGTTATCACCAAGCGCAGCAAGCATCCGTGGGCCCATACACGGCCCCATGCCCGGAAGTGATTTGAACAGCCCCGCATCTGGCAATGTGTCAAACAGCGTTTCGATTCGTTCGTCATAGGTTTTGATGATTTCACTCACGACTTTAATTTGTGTCGCCAGTGCGGTTGCCATCAAAGCATTAGCCTCTATAACACTCGGGTCTGTCGTCAATGGGATCCCATTATCAACACTCGCAACACGCTGCTCGGTAAGGGCCATTGCGCGGCCACCTCTGGCATTCAGAAAATTTCGGATCGTGTCGCGCCTGGCTCGTTTCAGTTGTTGCAGACTGGGCCACCGGATAATCAACTCACACAACAGTAAGCTACCCCGATGTGAGAACCACTCCAGTGGCTGAGGATAATACTGTTTAAGCGTGTTGATGAGCCGATTCACAAAGCGGCGTTTGTCTTCAACCAACTGTCGACGCTGTTCAACCAGCTGTTGCAGTAATCGAATATCCGCATTGTCGGGTTCAATAGCTTTTATCTTTTGGGGATAACGCAGCATTAACTCTAATGCCAGCTCTGCATCCTGCGGGTCATCTTTAGCGCCGCTGGGCGAGAAGGCTTGCCGGTAACGAGCCAGGGACAACGCGTGGACGGGGAAAACGGTGATAAAGGGATATTTTTGAAGAGCATATACCACGGGGCCCTTCTTCAGCTCGAGAGCTATGGCGATTCTGCCTTTTACTTTCTGGTGTAACTCAGTAAGCCAGGCATCAAGCGCTTCTGCTGTATGTTCAATCACATCGAATACGCGTTCACCGTTTTTAAACTGAACACAGACATCGTGTTTTTTATC